>CAYSUX010000039.1:0-15874 GCA_964434315.1 uncultured archaeon | reverse complement strand
CATCACCATCGAGCCTCAGGCCACTGACGACAAGAAGAGCAAGGGTCTCCTGGGCCTCGAGCCTTTCATGTTGATCCTCATAGTGGTCGGCATCCTTTTCATCTGTGTAGGTGGCGGTGTTGTGGTCCTTCGCAAGAAACGTGGGGATGACGTGCCGGGATCGACAGGCCGGCCTACCGATGGGATATTCACGGCCCCGGCCGCGCCTACAGGCAAGACAGCCATCGATGGCGAGGTTCCGAAGATCAAGACCGACGGGCCGCCTGATGATCTGTCCGGTCCGAAACCCGATCCGACAGCGGGGCTAACATTACCCAAGATGTCCCAGACCACAGAGCCGCCCTCATTGCCGCAGCCCATACTATCGGAGCCCGATTCGCAACCCAGCCTGCCGGACCTTCTGCCCAAGGTGTCCGAGCCGACGAAGATGGAACTGCCCGACCTGCCTCCTCCACCACCTCCGCCGCCGGATGGGGCTGATACCCCGGCACTGTCCGAGACCTCTATTACCGACCTGCCGCCACCTCCACCTCCACCACCTCCGCCTTCACCTCCGGAGGACGGATCGGTCACAGCCACTGTCGCGCCTGGGTCCCTTTTGGCCGACGAGCCCGGACCAGAGCCTGAACCCGAGGATATCGTCGCCGGTCCCTTCGGCGTCGAAACCCATGACGGGGCCCCGTTCAGTGCCGTGGGCGCCAGGAAGACCCGACCGTCCGGCAAACCAAAGCCCGGAACCCGGCCCCGAGCCAGGACCCGAGCCAGGACCTCCCCCTCCCCTGGAGCCACTACTTCCAGACCCGGACCCGGGCCCGGAAGCCCTTCCAAGGGAGTTTCCAAAGACCGGCCCGGGAAACCCAAACCCGGTGCGCCGACCCGGGAACCAGAGCTCGCGGCCCCGGAGCCCACAGCCCCCGAGATCGCGACCATCGAGTGCCCTTCCTGCCAGGTCCGCATGGAGATACCCAAACTGGGCCGCTTGCAACTGGTCAAATGCGAGTCATGCGGCCTTGAAGGCGATGTTGAGGTCTAGGCCGGGACCACCAGGCGAACCGGACCAAACTCCTGTTCAGTTGGTTGTTGGTTCAATCAACAGACCGAACCATGACAGACCTGAACCCGGCTGTTGATGATGAGGTTGAGAACTACTGCTACTACTGCCGGCGTTTTCGCCAGGTGAACGCCGGTATCAGCAGTGCCAGTCCGACCAACAGGAGTCCTGGCGCCGGGCCATCGTCACCGCCCCCGGTACCGGTGGTGCCTGGATCCTCCTCAGCCTCCTTGACCTTCAAAGTCCTGGAGTCCTCCTCCGCCGACTCCCTTCCCAGGTCATCTCGCACAAGGAGTGTGACCTCGTAGGTGCCCGCCTCCTCGTAGACATGGGTCTGGAACTTGGTCGTATCCCAGACCGGCGTGGTCCCGTCACCGAAGTCGAACAGGTATTCGTAGACCGCGCCGATGGAATCGCCGCCCTGGAACGAGAAGGTATCGCCCACCTCTCCGGAGGAGGGCTGGATGGTCAGAACGGCTGTCAGCTTCTCTATGACCACGATGGTATCCGATACCTCGTCAGACCATTCCTCGTCATCGTCCATGACCTTGAAATATATGGTATGGACGCCCTCGGACAGTTCATAGTGGATCTTGGCGCTGTTTCCCAGGGTCCCGTCGCGACTGGAGCGCCAGAGATAGTCGTCGATGGAGCCATCCTCGTCGGTACCATGGCCCTTGAGCTCCACCTGGTCCCCGTCCATGGGGGAGCTGGGGTCGAAATAGTCGATGACCGCGACCGGTTTCTCGTTGGGTGGTTCCCGGATGGTCAGGTACTCCGAGACCTCGGTCGATGCCGCGTCATAGTTGTCCCAGACGATAAGGGTTATCAGGTGTCGGTCAAGGCTCAGCGAGTCGTCGGTGAATGAATCCGAACTGCCGTTGTAGAGCTCCCCCTGGATATCGGAGCTCCAGATGTACCTGGATATCGAGCCGTCATCGTCTCCCGAGCCCTCGAAAGTGACATCCTCTCCCTCGTTTCCCGGACTGGGGTCGATATCATCGATGTTGGCCGTTGGTACGGTATGGATGCCCAGCTCCTGGGTGACCGGGTCGGACCAGACCCCCGAGTCATCCTTGACCCTGAGAGAGATGGTATGGTCGCCCTGGCTCAGGTCGTCCAGGCTGAAGGTCTTCTGATCTGAGATGATACCGTCGATGTTCGAGCTCCATTCGTACTCTGTGATAGTCCCGTCGTCATCGCCGTCACCCTCGAAAGTGACGGTCTCACCCACCAGGGCCGCCGGCAGTGGGTCGATCTCCACGATGGAGGCCGTGGGAGGCTCGTTGGGCACTCCCTCGGCGTCAAAGTAGTACACCAGGTCATCTCCAGAACCTGCCGCGCTCCATTCGCCATCGGATGAGATGGCTGCCGCGAAGAAGTCCTTGTTCATCGAGGACTTGTAATTCCAGTATACGCCATCGGCCTCATCGGGATAGAAATTGTAGATATGGTCATCCCGGGATGCCGCGACAAAATGCTTACCGTCATCCGATATTGCGACATCATACACGTCCCAACTATCCGAGCTATCGTCCATCCGGTGGTTGAAGAGCAGGTTCCCGTCCCCGTCGTAGAGGTAGACCCAACCCACCTCGTCGCCAGCCACGATATGGTTGCCTGTGGGGGTCATGTCCACCGAGATGAAATCGTTCTGCTCGCCATTGGAACGGCCATTCCAAGATAGATTCCCATTTTCATCATATAAGAACAGGGTGCCGTCGGTCAGGGCGCCGACCACATAGGCGCCGTCAGTGCGGATGTCCACGTCACGCATCGAGTAATGGGCATCGGAGCCGTAGGATTTGTACCATTCATAGCCCGAATCCCCTTCATCTGTTGTGTAGTATCGGATATTGTCCCACATGCCCAGCACGGCAGCCGAACCATCGGCCGATATCGCGATCTGTTCTGCTTCGTAGGTGATGCCTTCGGAACGATAGGGTGTCTGGTCACCATTATCGAAGAAATAGAGATAATTGGTGCCATCAGCAGATGCTGCGATGAACTTGGTCCCATCGGGAGTGATGTCGACCGTGGAGATGTTCCGACCGGCATCATAGGACATCACCGGAGCATTGGGCAGGATATTGTCCCTGTCGAAGAGGTAGACATGCTGGTCGAAGGCGCCGGCCACCAGGTACCGCCCGTTGGCGGATAGCGCCACCTGCTGGATCTTCTCCCGGTTTGTGGTCTGGAAGTCGATGAGCGGGCTTCCGGTGTCGTCCATGTCATACAGATATATCTGGCCGTTGTCAGAGCCCGAGGCCAGGTACTGACCGTCTGATGACAATGCGACGGATAGAACATCCTTATCGGTATCCTTGGACCATGTCGGCTCGTTGGTTCCGGCCTGGGCCTGCCCCGTCAGCGTCAACAGGATGACAAACGCCAGAAGGGCGAGGAGGGCAGGTAGTAATCGTCCACCGGAAATCGAATGATATGAATTTGGGGCCATGGCAACACTCTGATGACCATTACCGGGGATTTGGTAAAAAGGATTCCCCCACCATTGGATGCCGGAACCGGTCACTGACAAACCTGGAACAGACCCGACATGGGACCCGATACGGGAATTCGCGTGCGTTCTGGCCTATGATATGTTCTCGATAATATCGAGGATTTCGATGATGCCGAGGTAATGATAACAGATAAAGAACCCCTTGGCTACCCTGTTCCCATGATAGCCTGATGGCTTGACTTCACAACCGGTCGGTCTTTGATGAGATGATTATGCTGAACAAACCATGACCAACCCCGCGAAAACAGAAAGTGCCCCGCCTGCCTGGTTCCTGCATACCCTGTTACTGGGAACCATGATAATGTGGGCCATGGCCTTCGTGGCCATCAAGTATCTGGAAGATGTGGGGGTCGAACCTGTGGAACTCACCCTGTTGCGTTTCATGCTGGCGGCCATCGGTTTTTCCATTCTGCTGGTCGGCCTGAGGGTGAAGGCACGATTGCCAGGTATCAAGGGCAAGGAGGAATGGGCTCGCCTGATCATGATCTCTCTCCTGGGAGTCGCGTGTTACCATCTGTGTCTCAACTACGGGGAACAGTTCACCACCGCCGGAACGGCCTCGATAATCATCGCTTCCAGTCCGGCCATGACCTTTCTGCTGGCCATCCTCCTGCTGAAGGAACGGTCAAGCTCCAGGCGTATCGCGGGATTGACCCTGGCCTTCGTCGGAGTGGTGGTTCTGGTTCTCATGGGTGGTCAGAGCGAGGAGGGGGGCGATCATCTGACCGGGATGGTCATTCTGGCCCTCGCGCCCCTGGCATGGGCACTGTACAATGTCATCGGCAAACCCCTGTTCGCTGCCCACGACCCCCTGGCCATCACGGCCTACCTGAACATCCTTGGCTTGCTATTCATTCTGCCTTTGGCAAGCCATGACCTGCTGGAACAGACCGGATCCCTGGAATTCATGGGTTGGCTTGCTCTTCTGTTCCTGGGCTTTGGCAGTACCCTGCTTGCCACTTTGTTCTACAACACAGCATTGCGCCACCTCTCCGCCACCCGGGTCGCCGGCTACATCTATCTGGTACCGTTGATGGCCACCGGCATGGGCTTGCTCCTGCTGGATGAATCGCTCTCGTTCTCGTTGCTGGCTGGCAGTACCATGATCCTTGGAGGCGTGGCACTGGTGCAACTGGGGGCAAGGCAGGGCAAAGCCGTTTCTCGGTGAACAGGTTTCATCCATTGGATACCGGCATCTGGCATGTGGAGTGCTTTGCGATTGCAGGATGTTCAGAAGGGGTGGGCTTTGGGCTCCGGACTCCGGGGGAAGGGCTATATATCATCCGGGAATCCGTCGAGCAATAGACACAGAAGGTGGGCCCCTGTTCAGAATCACCATTAGACCGTTCATCCTCATATGCTTCTCGACCCTCTGCCTTCTTCTTCTCCTTCTCGCCCAGTCGCCGGGCCGAGCCGATACCCTGATCGTCCAGGAGGAGGGGGAATACAGCACCATCCAGGAGGCCGTGGACGCCGCCCTGGAAGGAGACCTCATCCGGGTATACGAGGGGCTCTATTTCGAGAGCATCATTGTGGACAAGCCACTGGACATCGTCGGCAACGGGTCGTTATTCACGAATATCGAAGGTGATGGTTCACCCACGATAATATCGGTCGTCGCAAACGGGGTCAACCTCACCGGCTTAACCATCCTCGGCGGCGAGGGATTTGACACGACCGGTATCCTGATCACGGCCGGCGCCTGCAATATCTCCGACAATCAGGTATTCATGCATGAAGTCGGGGTCCTCATCGACGGCGGGGGTGCCGTCACCCTGTACAACAACACCTTTCTGGAAAACGTGCAGGGGATCCAGGTTGTCGATTCTGACGGAAACCTTATGGTGAACAACACGATATTCGCCAACGGGGATTTCAACGGGTTCGGTATCCGACTTTCCAATTCAGATGGAAACGAGCTTTACAACAACTCGCTCACCGGCGCGTTCAACGGCCTGATCATCGACGGGTCCGATCTGAACCGGGTGGTGGACAACAACCTGTCAGAGAGCATCGATCAGGGTCTGTTACTCCTGGATTCCAACGACACGGTCATCCGGAACAACACGTTCATTGATAACCGTCGGATCGATATCAGCTTCCGGAACGCCTTGAACGCCACCCTGGCCGACAACAGCCTGGGGCTCGGGTTCATGCTCTCGGGCGACCGGTTGGAGGATTGGAACAGCCACACCATCGATGATACCAACCTGATCCAGGGCCAGCCGGTATTCTATTGCAAGGACCAGCAGGGGTGCGTGATCCCGACAACGGCCTCTCAGATGATCCTCGCCAATGTGACCGATACCCTGGTCGCCGACCTTAGCTTCGGCAATCTGACCGCCGGGCTGCTCATGGCCTACTCTTCCAATGTCACGATAGACAACAACACATTCTCCCACGATCTGTACGGCATCCATGTGACCGATTCGGACAACATCACCGTGTCAGACAATATCTGCTCGAACAACAGCGATACCGGGATCCTCATCCATGCCCCGGACAGCGTCATATCCGACAACCGTATCCATGACAACGGCATCGGTATCGACCTGGGCCATGACAATGTCTCGGTACTAGACAACCGGATAACTGCCAACCAGGTGAACTCCAATCCGGTTTATGGTATCTATCTCAATGGGTCCGGGAAACACAGGGTCGAAAACAACACCCTCCTGGGTATCGATGGTCACGGGATATACCTGCTACGTTCCAATGGGAACCAACTGAGCGGCAACCGGGTCCGCGATTCCCTGATGGTCGGGATACAGCTTCTCGATTCCCACGAGAATCTCCTTTCCAATAACTCCCTGGTTGACAATCCGGTGACTAATATCCACCTCGAAACGTCACATGATAATCAACTCATCAACAACACGATCTCGATGGCGGTATACGGCATCCTGCTGGACGGGTCGGATAGGAACAACATCACCCTGAACAACATCACCCTGAACCGGTATGGGATCTTCGTCGAGGACAGCTCTCAAGACAACCGGGCCTGGCAGAACCACATCGTGTCCAACACCGAGTTCGGCGTGACCGCTGTCGATAACGGGGGTCGGACCATGGTCGCCACACGGAACTGGTGGGGCAATGATACCGGACCGTTCCATGAGGTCCTGAATCAACAGGGTGAGGCCAACAAGGTATCCGATGACGTGGATTTCTACCCCTGGTTCGGTTCTGTCAGGAGGGTGCACAATCTCGACCTGGGAACTGATTATTACCTGATCCAGGATGCCATCGACGAGGCCAACCCCGGTGACCGGCTACGATTGGACCGGGGATATCATTACGAGAACCTCCTGATCGACCGGGCTCTCGATATCGTTGGTGACGGGCCGGGCAACACCACGCTCATGGGGGTTGGCGCGGGCGCCGGACCCGGTCCCGACCCTCGCTGTGCGGTATTGATAACCGGTGACGGTGTCAACCTCTCCGGGATATCCATCGAGGCCGATATCTACCCCTTCACCGGGGTCATCGTATCGGGAGACCATACCCGCCTGCGGGAGCTCGGTCTGGCGGAACTGACCCTGGGTCTGAGGATCAAGGGTCATGACAACCATCTGGAAGATAGCACCCTCTTCGAGCTCGAGCAGCGAAACACCGATGGGATCGTGTTGACGGGAGCCAGCGACGCGACCCTGCAGGGGAATACGCTCCAGTACAATGGAATATCGATAGAAGGCGAGCTGCTCGACCATTGGAACTCCCATTCCATGACCGACAACACGGTGATGGGAGGGTCTCTTCGCTATGGCGTGGATAACCAGATCGTCGACCTGGAGGGTCAATGGGGTCAGGTCATTCTGGCCAACTACACGGATCTTGTCATCACCGGCCGGGAGATGAACGGCTCCCATGTCGGGGTCTCCCTGGTTTTCTCCAGCAATGTCACGTTCACGGACAATCGAGTCACCGACTGCGGTTTGGGGTACGAGATCATCCGTTCCCGGGATATCCTGATCGGCGGATACAACGAGTTTGCCAACAACTCCATCGATGTCCGAATAGACCATTCCCGGGATATCACGGTGTTGTTGAACAACTTCTCCGGACCTTCTCCATCGGGAATGCTGATAGAACATTCCCAGGATATCACGGTGTTGTTGAACAACTTCTTAGGGCCTTCTCCATCGGGATTGCTGATAGAGGATGCATCACGTGTCGAGGTCCGCAATAACACATTCAACCAAACGGTGGTCAGTTCCAATTCGGTAAGCGATATTCACGTCCATAACAATTCGTTCTATGATATCGGGTACGGTCTTGCGCTGGAAGGCTCGGTATCGGGTCGGGTCCATCACAATCATCTGTACGATTCCGGGATGCGCTTTTATGGTACCGGCAGTGACAATGAGATATTCAACAACACATTCCACGGGGTGGGCAAGCTTTTACTGGAAGGGCTGGGCCACAACCGGGTATCCTTCAACAGCCTCGTTGGCTCCTGGATCCACCTGACAGGGACGACCCGTAACAACACCCTGTTCAACAACACCGTCGACGGCGGCGCCTATGGCCTGCTTCTGGAAGGTTATGGCTATGATGTTATCTTCAACCATTCGATAATCGCTACCCATGGCATCCACATTGTCGGTTCTACGGGTACCACTCTTTTCAACAACACCTTGCGGGACGGCGATACCGGCCTTCATATCCGGAATGCCCGGGAGCTGACCATACGGTATTGCGCCATCGCCTCGAACATCCTGGGAATCCATATCGAAGGCTCCCAGGACATCCATATCGACCGGGTCCATATCCATGACAATGACCGCGGCATCTACGCGACCGGCTCGGGTCCCATCGATATCCACAATTCCAATATCCATGACAACCGGGATTACGGCCTATCGGCGGGCTCGGTCGTGGTGAACGCAACGATGAACTACTGGGGAGCCCGATCAGGACCCTGGAACTACGATCAGAACCCAAACGGCGAGGGCAACAAGCTTCAGGGTCTCAATGTCATCATCAAGCCCTGGCTGAAGACCCCCTTGGGCAACGTTGCGCCGGTGGCGTTTATCGACATGGTGGACCCCGACCCGGGCCTGGAAGGCCGGGCCATGGAATTCCAGGGTCACGGTGTTGATGATGGTGACATCCGCCGATACGCCTGGGTGAGTTCCATCGACGGTGAGTTCTACAACGACACCCAGTCGATTTGCGATATCCATGACCTGTCTTCAGGCAACCATTCGGTGACCCTGACGGTCATGGATGAATTCGGCGTCTGGAGCGAGCCTGCCCGGACCTGGCTGCTCATCTATGGAAAGCCGACGGCCAGTATCGACAATCTGGCCCCGGCTCCGGCCTTCCAGGGCCGTGAGGTCAGATTTGAGGGTCATGGGACCGGCGATGGCGAGATAGTTCGCTACCGATGGAAAAGCGATATCCAGGGGCTGCTCTACAACGGCACCGGACCGGAGTTCATCCTGTCCAACCTCACCCCGGGCCGCCATACCCTCAGCCTTCAGGTCGAAAGCGACCTTGGTCTGTGGAGTGAGCCTGTCACCGGTGAGCTGCAGGTCCTGAGTCCTCCCACAGCCACCATCACATCCATCACGCCCGGCTCTGCCCGCCAGTCCCGGGAGGTCGTGTTCACGGCCCAGGGTGCGGGAGACGGCGCCATCGCCGGATATATCTGGTCCAGCAACCTCGTCGGTGAGCTCTACAACGGGTCCAGTGTGACTTATACCACCTCGAACCTCTCTGCCGGGAACCACCTCATCTCCCTTCGCGTCTTTGATGTCCATGGGCAAATGAGCGAGCCTGCCACCCGGAGCCTGCACATCAATGGCAGACCCATTGCCTCCATCAGGTCCATCACGCCGGAGCCCGCCCTGTTCGGTGAGCTGGTGAACCTTATCGGCACTGCCACAGATGATGGTGTGATATCCCGGTATGTCTGGAGTTCCGATATCGATGGCGTGCTTTCCAATGGCAGCCGGCACGACCTGACCCTTGACAATCTCAGCTCCGGCAGGCACACCCTGGAATTCCAGGTCCGGGACGGCTCGGGATACTGGTCCGAACCGGCAAAGGCGACGTTGTTCGTCAACCTCCTGCCCTCGGTGGTAGTGAACTCACCAAAGGGCGGGAAGCTGGTCTTTGGCACCGTGCTGATCAGCGGAGTGGCCTACGATGAGATAGCCTTCGTGGAAATGGTCGAGGTCTCGGTCAACGACGGACCCTGGCAGCCGGTCAACGGCACCACCGAGTGGACCTTTGAGTGGAACACCCAGGACCTTGACAGCAAAAGATACACCCTCAGGTTCCGCAGTTTCGACGGCATCGACCATTCCCGGGAGCAGACCCTTGTATTGGTCGTCGATAACGATGAGGAGGATGACGACGGGGGATCGCCTGCCTATATCCGGTTCGTCGGTCTGGTCATCATTGGTATCGGCATCGCCCTGGGGGCCTTGGTCTGGTCCAGGCGGTCGAAGCCGGGACACAGAGCAAAAAAGGATTGAAAGAACGGTAAGAACGAAAATCGGGAGCGCTTGACCCGGCCGCCGCCCCACCGCACCAGCAGCAGTCGTGGTGGTCCGCCTCGCGCATGGTTGCCGATTGCCAATGCTTCGCATTGTCTCGGACTTGAACCCCTACTCTACTGGCTTCAAGACCGTCAGGCCCCCACCTGCTACATGTGGTCAATTGGCTTTGGACTCGAACTGGATTTTCTCCCAATATTCGATCTGCTTTCGATAAGATCTTGCCAATAATCCACCACAGAATATGACAGAGGTGATGCCACACATGGTGCAAGTGGAATAGAAACCGCTAAACTCATCCTCTAGGATATCTTCCTCGTTGTCAATGAACTGATTGTTCTCGATGACCGGGTCGCTTTCATCGTGATAGTAGCGAATTGCAAATTCCCTGTTGCCGACGAATGTATTGTTTAATATGTGAGGATCGGAATTTTCGATGCCGATGCCATGCCTGTTGTGTGAGATCGTGTTGTGTACCAGATACGGGCTGGAACCTTTGGCGATAATTGCTGCCCAGTCACACTTTTCGATGGTGTTTCGTCGCAGAACTGGACTACCCTCTTGGATTTCGACCCCATCATCGCCACATTCACTAATAGTGTTATCGATTATCAGGGGTGAGGCTTTCACAACCAAAATCCCATTGGTCAAACCAAGATGGATTGTGGTGTTATCTATCTTTACATTGCTTGAATATATCTCCAGTCCACCATCGAGGTTTTCATGGTCCTTGTCACCCCATAGCCCCTCGATGAAACAATGACTGATGTTGGTAGAACCCAGAATCTCGAAATAGTAACCCATACCTAAATCTGAACTGGTGATGGATGTATTGACCAGAAAAAGGGTCCCGCCTGACTCAACCCTAATGCCATTGGACCTGGGGGTCGTCAGGTTCATTATGAGACTTGAATTGAAAATCGAGAGCGTCTCACCAGATTGGACGATTATTGGGCCTTCGATGGTCAGGTTCTCATCATTGTAGCTTCCCATGCCTAGCGAGCTAGGACCTGTAATCTGTTCCAGCTTCGGTTCACCTATCTGGGCATCTTGATTGGTTCTGAGGCTGTGTAATAACAGAAGAGTCACGATTAATATCAGGGTTAGTATTCCAAGGATGGCTACCGGTGTTTTGATTTTGTATGGAACCTTGATGTACTTGACCCGTCTATGGAAGGCATAAGTGAACCCGCCGAGACTTATCACCGCGAAGGGCATCATGTGGGCCAAAACCATGACGATTGCAAGGGGCCGATCGATATCATTCAATGGGACAATTGATAAACAAACCAGGAACCCGATCACTGAACCGATGAGAATTGATGAAAGGTATATTTTATGCTCCATCCGTCTGGAAGTCCGAATAATCTCTTCCGAGAACTCGCTTTTGACCTGAACCTTATCCTCACCTATGGCCTCTTTAATCCGGGATATGACTTTTTCAAGTCCCCTCATTTTGTGCCTGATAAGGGCTGTCTGCCGAGGGTTGTTGGTTCTCAGTTCATAATATTGCCCTTCCAAACGTGAGGATTTTTCACGTATGCTTATGACATCGTCATACTTGATAAAATATCCCGGGGTTTGAAGAGTTTGAGGTACATTGATACCATTCTTATAGATGCGTATAGGTACTAGATCCTTATCGCTACGGACCATGATTATACCGGTACCGAGTAGTGCACCTCCCAGCACGAAACCTAATAAGGCTAATAGAAATGCATTTTCACCTTCAATCTTGAAAAGATAGATTGAAAAGAAAGCACCGAATAGAATCGTACCACCAACTACAACGAATTTTTTTCCGAGCAGTTCAATAACACCGGCACGAAACTGTCGATCTTCTTCGCTCTCTTCTAGTAATAGTTCCCCTTTTGCCTCATCCCATTCCGATAGTGCTTCCTGAGAATCGGGGTAGGTCTTGAGTTGAACCTCTTGATCAACTGCCATTATCTGAGATTTTTCATCCGAGGTGTATGTTTCGATTCTACCCTGCCTGACAAGACTGTGTATGTAGGCTCCTCCTTCTTTGAAGTCGGTCCACAAAATAGTTTCGGGGTGATATATCTCTCGCCATCGATAAGATAACTGCTCTCTTAAAATGGGAATTAATGTCTCTAGATCATGGATTCGTGAATCGCCCATAGCCACCAGTCCGCTATTTGTCTCGATCTGGAGGGACTTCCACCTGTGAACACCATCACTATCCGGGGAATCGAAGTCCGGGTTTTCGATATTTACGTTGAATATGGCCGATATCTCATCAAAGGCGATAAAACGATATTTGCCCTTGGCACCCAGGCAAAAGACAGCCTTTAGCCCATTGGGATAGACTTCCAACTCATGATCCGCAGACCAATTTCCTTTGTTGTACAAATGAGGTACTTTGGGTTTTGCGGGATGCTTCGATCTATCGTAATTATGGTATGTCTCCTTCAGGATATCTTTCTGCTCCCGCGATAATCTGACCCAGGCGCGAGTGTGACTTCCATATCTGATTTTCAACATAATCAGCAACGGGAGGGCTCCCGTAAAACCGAAAAATAGAAGCAAACCGGTCATTCTGATTCAGTCTCCAGTCCAGGTCATCATCAACCAAACGTGTTTCAAGTTTAAAATCTTAACTGTTTTCATGTTCTGCTCAAAAAATAGTAGGACACGATGTGTTTCCAGAACGATGTATCGAGGGAAAACTCATTATCCGTTCCAAAAGAAGCCATAGTGTAACACCCCGCCTCCTCCGCTGCACATGGCCGTGTGTTGGCCCCCTGTGCACGCGGCCCTCACCTGCCCCTCTGGTGCTGTGCTGCACTCGGCACCACCAGGCCCCTCACGCTTATGGCAGCCGCCGGGACCCGCCTCGCGCATGGCCGTCATCAGGCCCACTCGCAGCTATGCCGAAGCCGGGTTCCCACCCGCTGAATGGGCCGCTACTATTCCGACCCTTTGATTGCCACGCGCGATTTTTGGCCGGGGACAGCGGTCCTGTGCTACCAGCAGCCCCACTGCGGCGACCCTGTGCTACCAGCGGTGGCGCGGAAGGCTCCAGAAAACCTCAGCTCAGAGCGCCCAGGGTCACGGCCGGGGCCGGACGGGTGCTATACATGGGCTGGTCATGGTCGGTATTGCATATGCTGCGGCGGCTGGGTGGCAGTAGGGCGGCGCGCTTGGTTTCAAGCGGCCCAGGCGGACCCTGTGGCGGCATGTGCATTGTGTGCAGTGTGTGTGCGGCGTGAACGGTGCCATGTCGGCAGCCCGGCGCAGGGGGGCCGTCCCATGCCGGTGGTTGTTCAGGGGGCCATTGCGAGTCCGAGGGCCTGGAGCGACGGGCAGGTCCGCTCGCAAGACATCCCTCTGACGGGGCGTATCCTACCGCCCTGGAGTTGCATGTGTGTGTATTGGCCGATATGTGGAATATTGGCCGGGATGTCCCGGTGGCAGAGGGCCGCTTAAGAACTGATGTGCCAGGCAATGAACCGTAAGCGGTAATTGATCCGGCACCGGAGCGCGCAGATCGAAAAAAGCCTCTCTGCCATATCTCGGGACTTGGCTTGGCCTGATCCTGGGAACCTTCGGGAAAGGGGGCGGGGGAACAAAGACTCCCAGGCAGGCCATGGTATTGTAAATATCGTATTGCAATGATTGCCGGTGTGACCCCGCAGTCGTCGAGGTCGGTCGTCAAGTATTGTTATTTGGTCGGGCCTAGAAGTCCAGGTCGTCGGGGTCGACTCCCTGATCCACTGATATCTGGACCAGATCGTCGCCCAGTACCACACTGGCGGGTTCGCCTTCCTCGTAAGGACCGTCAAGGGTGAAGACCTGGGCCTCCTCACCAACCTGGGTCCAGTCGTCCTGGATCCAGACGTCGTTGTCCTTGTGGTAAAGCTCGTAGATCGTGCAGATGAACGGGCGGTCCTCGCCGCTACCGAACTCCTCTTCATATGTCTTCTTGCCCTTGGGATTACCTTCCCAGTCATAATCGCCGGAATACTTCTTGGTCTTCCATTCCGTGATATCATCATCGATGGCGATCTTGATAATGACCTTGCGATCCTCGTCGCCGCTTCGTTGGTCCTCGAAGGTTGCCTTGTTGGAGAAGAAAACTTCGGCTGGCAACATGACCACCAGGGGGGTATAGTTCTCGGAGTAGTAGGAGCCGAACTCGATGGTTGAATCATCAATGTAGTAGAAGGTCACCGCAACCTCCACTTCATATGTATCGGCACAGGCACTGAAGGGCACCATTACCATTGCGGCAAGGGCCACTAGGGCTAGGACAGTTGTCCTGCGTTTGAGGGTAGCACACACCATGCAATCACCTAGGGTACATTTAGTATCAAATGTATTAAAAGGTCTTTGACACTTTACCTACTTTTATTTAAAGGTATCGAAAAAGATATATTAACAAGTTGTTCCAATATATAAATTCATGCGCAGGTTGCTTTCGACGCCCCGACTCTATCAGTTACTGTTAGTCATCTTGGGGTTGGTCCTGCTGGTATCATCCTCGGCAGAGGCCCTTACATATTCCAAAGAGATCAAGCAAGAGGGGAAACCGGGAGAATCCGTCCAATTCTGGATCGATGTCACCAACAACAACAACCCGCCTCGTATCTGGGTGAAGATCCAGGAAGATGATAATGATTTCAAGGTGATCATTCGGGACTCGGAAGAGGATATCTACATCTCCGATACCCACAGATTCTTCGTAGAGGTCGAGATCCCATCCGATGCGCAGGCCGGCGAATACACGATAGAGATACTCATCATGGAACGGCAGACCGAAGCCGAGGAATACGGCGGGAGCCAGGGGACAGCATTCGATCTTACAGTCGTGACCGAAGCCTCATCCAGCAGCACGGACTCCCGGGTCTACCTTCTGGGAGGATTGGCCTTGACCGGCCTGCTCATCATCGTGTTGGAGAAGAAGCATTACCTGCTGACCGCCTTCGGTATCATACCGGCCCACTGGCGACTGGAATCCGAGCAGGTCCTGGACAACGATGTTCGGGCCAGGGTGTTCGAGGAAGTACGAAAGCAGGATGGCGTGAGCCTGAGCCAGATCACGAAGAACGCGAGCCTTAGCAAATCCACTGTCCGCTATGCCCTGCGGGTCCTGCTGGCCTTCAATTACATCATCCAGGGCCCCAACCGCTACTACTACCTGCCGGGTCACAGCACCAGCCACCTGACCCATACCCAGTCCACCATCCTGGATACGATGGTCACCAAGGAGTCCTATCGTCAGGAGGACCTGGCCCGGGCTGTGGGAATGACCCGGGCGGGGTTGACCCACCAGCTTGACACCCTCATCCGTCGCGGTGATGTGGAACGCATCAAGCGGGGCCGTCATGTGTATTACAGGCCCAGTGGCAGGGGCGGGGGCCAAGACGATCCCGGGCCTTCCGAGCACTGGTGGGACAAGAACAACAGCGAGGTCGCCTAGACCACGAACCCATCCATTGCCCCATCCATTAACCCCTCCAGTTCAACATCTGTACCGTGACTATTCCATTCCATGTGCCGACAAGTTCTGTGACCTATGGGGCAAAGGGGTGTCAAGGGACAGCGACACGCTGCCAGGACCTTCCGCCGCGAGCCTGCCAGACACAGCCCATGAAGTGGCGTACCAGCCGGGCCGCCAGGGCCGATGTGTTGCCGTTATCGACAGTGGGGCAGACCTCGACACAATCGAAGGCCACCAGCCTGTCGGACAGGAAGTTCAGGGTCTGTATGACCTCGAAGGGGGTCAGACCAAAGGGTTCCGGGGTGCCTACTCCCGGCGCGAAGGCCGGGTCG
>CAYSUX010000038.1:0-16176 GCA_964434315.1 uncultured archaeon | reverse complement strand
GAGCTTTACGGCCGCAAGAACCAGCATATGGTGCTCTACGACACCCAGCTCGACGCCGGCCTTCTGTTCGGTGTCATCCCTCCCGGGACGGATGGTGAGCATAGCGCCATCGTGGCTCCCGACGAACTGGATGTCGGCTCAGCAACGGTCCCAAAGCTCATCCGGACCATCGACGGCGACTCGGACATGGTCCGGGTCTATCAGGAGTTGCGGGCCTGGCTGGACGATAATCTCCAGGTCGAGCGGCAGGACGACGAGATCGACATCAAGGGCGGCCTGGAAGGCACGGTCTGGTACGCTTACACCGATGGCGAGCTGCTCCAGTACAAGTGCAAGCCGGAGCTATTGCTCGACTCGAGCTTCGCCCATGCCAGATCGATCCCCCGGCACTCCATCCGTACCACGGTGATCAACGCCTTCGAGGATCTTGAGGACCCAGATTACGACTACATCGTATCCTTATTACGAGAGGAGTACAGCGATGAGAAGATCGCCAAGCGGGAATTCATTATCCGCGAGGTCCTGAAAGAGATCACGGACGATATGGCGGTCCGCAAGGTCATCCTGGAGATCTACGATAAGAGTGGCCTGAACTTCGCCAACCAGAAGAACCAGGTCATGCGACTTATCGCCGAGAAATTGCTTGCTGACGTCCCAAAGGGGCCCGAACGCAAGAAGTTATCCAAGATCGCTTTCAAGTATCTGGATCGATTCCAGGGATAATCCCCGACCATCGCCAGCATCCGAGAGCGGCATCAAAGGATCGAACGACCGAACAAACCGTTCAAAAGAACAAAATAAATAATAAAATAAAACAAGAACATACAAAAGGTGGCATCAGCCATGGAACCCGAACCAACCGAACCAACACTCGTCCCAGGCAGCGGCCAGCCCTCGTCAGGCGACAGGCCATCTGTCGAACCTGGCCGGGGGCGAGGCGGCAAGTGGGTCGAGTTCTGCGAGCCCGACCCCTTCAATGGCGGCATCGTCGTGAAGGGCTATCTGAACCGCACCTCCAAGGGCCGCGCCTACGGGGCGCTGCACATCGTCGAGGTGGACGGCCAGCCGTGCGACCAGCTCATCTGGGGCACGCCCAAACAGCAATACCCCTATGTGACCGACCGGCGTAGCGGAGAGGTATCGACCTTGTTCCCGCCCATCGATCGGGTCAGGGTCTACGAGAAGCTGGACGGCACCAATGTGCTGGCCTACGCCTACCAGGCACCGGTCCTTCGATCGGAGAGCGATAGCTTTGCCGCCGGTGGCGAAAGCAGAGGCATCGAATGGCGCACCATGGTCTCCTACAAGACCCGGCTCCAGCCCTTCATGGCAATGCGGTTCAAGGAGTTCTGGGACGAGGTCCTCGCACTCCATCCCGACATTCCGGGACTTGTCGAGCTCAATGGCTGTAACCTCTCCTTCGAGATGTATGGCAAAAAGAACCAGCATATGCTGCTATACGAGGTGGGACTGGACGCGGCCCTGCTCTTTGGCGTGACTCCGGGAATGGACCCCAATGGTCTGGAGACCAGCCGGGTCATCCCGCCCGACGAGCTGGAGACAGGCACAGTTAGCGCTCCGGAGCTGATCCGGGTCCTGGATTCGGCCACCGACCTTACCAGGGCCTACGTGGATATCCGGGCCTGGCTCAACGACCATATCCAGGTGGAGCAGAAGGTTGAAGAGAACGACCTGGTCCAGGGTATGGAGGGGGCCGTCTGGTACGCCCATTCCAGGGAAGGTGTGCTCCAGTACAAGTGCAAGCCTGACTATGTGCAGGACATCCACTTCATGAACAAGAACGCCATCCCCCGCCACGCCCTGCGGACCACCATCCTGAACGCCTACGAGGATACCGACGACCCGGACCTGGACTATGTCCTGGAACTGCTGAAGGAGGAATTCTCCAAGGAGCTACTGGAGGAGAACCGGGGCAAGGTCAGCTCCATGCTGGCCTATGTCAAGGACGAGATGCAAGTCAAGCGGATGGTGCTGGATATCTACAAGCAAAGCGGCCTGGACTTCGCGACCCAGACGGCCGGGGTCATGCGGGCGGTGGCCCGTGAGCTTCTAGCCGACGTGCCCAAGGGCACGACCCGACGCAAGAGGGTGAGCCAGATGGCTTTCAAGATGCTAAGCCAGCTCAAGGACTAGAGGTCTCCCGGACAACCGACGGCGATACGCCGCGTCAAGGAGCCATGATGGGAAAGTCGTGGCTCCGCTCTCTTTTTTTCTTGGAGATCAGGACCCTACATATCATAGACCTGGGTTGTTCCAAAAGCCTAATAATGGCGGTTAACTCAAACCATCCGGGAGCCTGACCTGATACCATGGGCCTACTGAAGAAGCTCAAACTCTCACCTGCCGTTCTCCTTGGGATGGTCGCCGGGGTACTGCTCGTGATCTCCGGTGTCACCGGCGTGGCCACCTGGTCCAACATGGGTGATCTGGCCCGGGAGCATATCGCTGACAACGACATCGTGGAATGGGTCTTTCGGGTACTCATGTTCCTTGGCGCTCTCGGGGGCTTTCTGGTGATGGCCGGGGCCTTCCTCATCGGTACCGAACGCATCGACACCGGTCGGCTGCTCATCACCGTTGGTGTCGGCACCGGCCTCATCGGCACCATCATGCTCTTCTGGAACTGGTATGACGAGCAGCCCGAGGTGGTCACAGTGGGCTTTCTCTTCGGCCTTGTGGGCATCCTGCTATCGGTCATTTCCCGTAGCTGGGCCAAACGGGTCAAGAAGCAGGAGAAGGAAAATGAGAGGGGTGACTGATCACCCGGGTCTCAACCAAACAAACAAATAAATGCTCAGGCAGGCGGGCAGGCCAAGATGTATATCTTCGTCTTTTGGATTGGTAAATGACCTATTCAGCAGGATCGTCTATCGATCCAGTATCTCCACCTTTCCGGAATCGAGATGGTAGAGCGCCGGAACCACCTTCAGACCCTGAGCTTCGGCCAGTACCGGCTCGCAGTTGCGAAGCGCGGCGGCGACATCGATGGCATTGTACCGGATGGCCCGGTCCAATGGCTCCCCCTCGCCACAGGCCTGGGCATGACCCACCGCCGGCGACAGGGCCTCCATGATGGGGCCCAGGTGACCAACGGCCTCGCCACCGGCCAGGGCCGCTGTGATGGCTCCGCAGCCGGTATGACCCAGAACCATCACCAGCTTTGTGTCCAGGTGGGCCACGGCATACTCGATGGAGCCGATGACCATGTCATCCAGCACATTGCCGGCCACCTGGATACCGAAGATATCGCCCAGGCCCTTGTCGAAGATACGCTCCGGGACCACCCGGGAATCCGAGCAGGTCAGTATCACGGCAAAGGGGCTCTGGCCCCCGGTCAGCTCCTTTCGACGCGCCGTATCGCTCCTGGGATTGGAGCACTGGTTCTCGACAAATCGACGATTCCCGGATAACAGGCGGTCCAGGGCCTCGTCGGCATTCATGGCTTGGGACATGGTCCAGGATGGGTATCGGGTTATTTGGCTTTGGGCAGGGGGCAGGGAATAGAGGGCAGGAAGCAAGGGCAGAGTGCAGGCAAGAGGCAAGGGCAGGGACAGAGCCGAACCGAACAGAGCTATTGGAACCAGGTGACATCCCGCTCGGGAACCACCATGTTCTGCTTCTTCTCGGCACCGATGGTGGTTCTGGGTCCATGGCCCGAACAGACCACCGTGTCGTCGGGAAGCTGGTAGAGCTTTTGCCTGATGGAGTGCTTCAGGTCGTCAAAGGAGCTCTTGCGAAAATCCGTTCGGCCCACCGAGCCCTGGAAGAGGGTATCGCCAGACAAGAGAATGTTCTCGCTCTCGACATACAGACCAACGCCGCCCGGACTGTGGCCCGGCAGATGGATGACCTTCAACTTCAGGCCCCCAGTGCCGCCGGCACCGCCAGCGCCGCCCAGAGCCAGCACCTCCCCATCGACAAGGGGTCGGTCGGGGTCGGGCACCTGTTCGATATCGAAGCCCCAGCGCCGGGCCGAGGCTTTTGAGTCCCGGACAAAGAAGAGATCGGCCTCGTGGAGCAGGAAGGGGACCCGGGCACCGAGCCTTCGCTTGAGCCCGGCCACGGCGCCGTTGTGATCGAAATGGCCATGGGTGGCGATGATATACCGGATATCCAGACCCGCCTCATCGACCTTGGCGATTATTCGGTCGGCCTCCTCTCCCGGGTCGATGATGGCCCCTTGTCCACTGGCCCTGTCCCCGACGATGTAGCAGTTGACCATCAGGGGCCCGACTTCCAGATTGTGGAGTATCATGTAAGCGATGGGATTTGGAAGGGGAATAATAAGAGGATGGCCCGCCGCCTGCCGCCTACCTACCTCTCCTTCGTGTACACCACCCTGAGACGCCCTGCCTGATCACCCTCGAAGCAGGTGGTACAGCCATCGCAATCGGCAGGGTCCGGGTCTATCAGCTTTACCTCAAAGCCCAGCTCCTCGTACAACCGCACCGCCTCGGACAGCCTGGGCTCGTCGAGAACCGAGCGGCGCTCCCAGCCCTCGGCCTCCAGGGTGTCAGCCCCTCTGGTGCTTTTCTCCGGGTCGAGCCCGGTCGCATGTGCCATAGCTCCCCCAATGCCGTCCTGCCTATATCAATATCTACATCTGCTCGCCTGTTCCTATCCCTTCCGGTGATTGATGTATGAACATGATGGGATGTGGCGGGTCACGCGACCCGGGCTTGGGGATGGGTTCAAGCCGCCTGCTTCGCCGCCATGCCCGCTGATGGCCGCCTACTGTGGCATGGTGAGCAGGCCTGTACCCCTGGGTGGTGGGATCTCTACGATCCCTACGATCTCTACCCGAAACCACCATGATAGCCGATGGCTGCTCCAGCCTCGATCAAATCCCGGGTCACCAGATAGTTGTTGACAATCAGGTAGACCCCGGCCAGGATGAAGACACAGGGCATGAACCGGGCGTCGTGCCCGTTGTCCACCAGGGCCACCTGGGCGTATAGGTAGGCCGCCCCCAGGAGCATGCCCTTGACCATGATGAAGAGCCCGAAGTTGCCATGAACAATATTGTGAAGGAAGGGATTTGCTTCCTCGGCTCCGTTCTGGATCGCCCACCATGTGGTGATTATGTCACCGATACCGAACAGCAGGATGGCAGCCACCCAGAGGTATTCGTACTGGTTGGGCCACCACGATTCAAGAATGATCTGGTCGAGCTCGACCTCCAGCTCCCGGACCGGTCGCTCGGAATCTGTCAGGTCTGCCTTGCCTGCCTGGTCTGCCTGGCTTACCGGTTCTTGTTGGTCCGTCTGGTCTGCCTTGCCTGCCTGATCTGGTTTAACGAGTTGGCCTGCCTGGCTTACCGGTTCCGTTTGTTCCGTTTTTTTTGTCGTTTCTATCTGGCCTGCCTGGCCAGCCTTGCCCGCCAGTTCTCCTGGTTTAACTGTTTGATCTGTTCGGTCAGTCGGTTCCGGTTGAGCTGCCCGGTCCGTTCTCGCCTCCTCCTGCAGGAGTACGGGGATCTCCCGTCCTTCCTTGTGGGCCTCGGCAACCCAGAGCTGGATGGCTATCTTTATCTCTTTTTCGGCCTCATCCTCGGTCTGACCGAAGGCCGAGCAACCAGGCAGGTCGCGGGCCACGGCGATGTAGCCTCTATCATCTTCGCTGTAAGCTATCTTGATGCGGAACCGGGTCATTGGTCAGCTTGGGTAATTGACAATGGGTGATATGAAGGAATGGGTCAGGACTCCGGGGTCAGGACTCCGGGGTCAGGACTCTGGGATCGGGAGGCGAGGGATGGACGAGGTTGGACGACCACTCCGGTGACGATCAGGGTCTGCAACCACTCCATTTCATAGGAATTCGGGGGCTAGGCAAAGCTGAACGCGCCCATCTTCTTTCGACGATGCCTATAAAAAGAAAAACAAGGCTTATAGCCTCCCGAGCGCCTGCCTGGGCCATGACCGAGACAGAGCTAACGAGAACCATGAAGCGTGTGAACATCGACTCCGGGACACCCTGGGAGGCCCGGTTCGGCTACTCGCGAGCGGTGCGGATGGGTGACCGGCTGTGGGTGGCCGGAACGACGGCGATGAAAGATGGCAAGCTGGTAGGCATCGGCGACGCCGCAGCCCAGGCCGAGCAGATCCTCCAGAACATCGAGGCCGCCCTCCAGCGGGCCGGCAGCAAGATGGCCGACGTGGTCCGCACCCGAATCTACATCACCCGCCAGCCCGACTGGGAGGCCGTGGGCGAAGTTCACGGTCGCTGGTTCAAGGATGTGCGGCCTGCCTGTACCCTGGTGGTGGCGGCCGCGCTTGTCGACGATGAGATGCTGGTCGAGGTGGAGGCCGAGGCGGTGGCAAGAAAAGTATCCCCCCGGACCCAATAGGACCGTCATGGCTGGCGGCTCGGGCTGCTTTCCTTTCCTGACCGGGCGTATGCCTCGCCCCAAGGCCTCGGCTCCGCTCACGGCCCTGGCCGCCGAGGGTCGCAGTGGCCGCCGAGTCGAGGGCTCGGGGGCCGTGGGGTTTGTCCTCATCTCCCTGAGTCGTTGGTGAAGGCTGCGCTGGCGAAGGTTTAAATATAAACATGAGATTAATATGGCATTAATATTGTGTTAACGTGATATTATGGTCAAAGCCCTTATTAATATCTCAGATGAAGCAAATAGGGTCTTGAATATCGTCAAGGCACAATATGGCCTTAAAAACAAATCCGAGGCCATCGAGTGGCTGGCAAAATGGTATGAAAGAACATTCATTGAACCTGAACTTTGGTATGAAAATGTTGAGATGAATAAATCAGGAAATCGGAAATCAGGGGAAGGCTAATTGAAATCCTCTCAATGGCCGCCTCGGTACAATTCGGGTCCGGTCCCAAAAGCAGGAGTTGTCCCCCCGGACCCAATAGGACCGTCATGGCCGGCGGCTCGGGCTGCTTTCCTGACCGGGGGGCGTTTACCTCGCCACAGGAAGCCTCACTCATTGCCCGAAGGCTCAAAAGCCGTTGAAGGCGAGACAAAACGATAAGACCCGGCCGGGTATAAAGCTGCGGGAGCGAGGAGCGAGCAAGGGAAAAGAAACGGGAGCAAGGGGCAGGCAGGCAGGCAGGCAGAGTTGAGAAGGCCGGTCACCATTGGTCGGTCTAGTTCCTACCGCCGGGGCCAAAGCATATAGCCGGGTGCCTGCCTCATCGGGCGGCGAGGGCCATGGACTATCTGCCCAAGGTAAATGAACCGGCCATGCTGGAGGCCATCGGGGTCTTGGATATCGACGAGCTGTTCGCCGATCTGCCCGCTTCGATACGCTCGGTGCCCGAGGGGCTTCCGGCGGGAGCCAGCGAGCTGGAGGTGGAGTTGGGAGTGCGCAGGCTCATGGACACGAACCGGACGGCAGGCTCGGGGCCCTTCTTCCTGGGCGGGGGACTCTATCGCCACCATGTACCCGCGGCTGTCCAAGCCATCCTGTCACGGTCCGAGTTCTACACCGCCTACACCCCCTATCAACCCGAGACCTCCCAGGGTACCCTGCAGGCCGGCTTCGAGTTCGCCTCGGCCATCGTGGAGCTCACCGGCATGGACGCCGCGGCCCAGCCCCTTTACGACGGGGCCACCGCCATCGCCGAGGCGGCCAGGCTGGCGGTCAGGGCGATGCGCGGCAGCGACAATATCATCATCCCCGCCAACCTCTGCCATATCAAGAAGGCGGTCCTGGCCAACTACACCATCGGGATGGACCTGGAAATAAAGGAGGTCGGTTGGGACCAGGAGACCGGAGGATTGGACCACGACGCCCTGGCCGAGGCCCTGACCCCCACGACCGCCGGGGTCTACCTGGAGCTGCCCAATCGCTTCGGTGTCGTCGACCCGACCTTGATGGAACTGAAGGCCGGCCTGGGCAAGACCCTCCTTATCGTCGGCGTCAATCCTCTGGCCCTGGCCCTCTATCGACCCCCTGGCGACTGGGGCGCCGACATCGTTCTGGGCGATATCCAGCCCTTCGGCAATCCCATGAGTCTGGGTGGCCCCACCGCCGGCTTCATCGCCTCGTCCAGGAAGCTGATACGCAAGCTGCCAGGGCGGTTGGTGGGATTGACCCGCGATATCCAGGGCCGCCGAGCCTTCTGCCTGACCCTCCAGACCCGGGAGCAGCATATCCGTCGCTCCAAGGCCACCTCCAACATCTGCACCAACCAGGGCCTCAACAGTCTGGCCGCCGTGGTCTACCTGGCCCTGAAGGGGCGTAACGGGCTGCGGCAGGTGGCCGTCGAGTGTGCCCGGATGGCCCGCAAGACCGCCGACCGGCTCTCGGTCATCGACGGTATCCGGGCTCCGCGGTTCACCGGCCATTACTTCAACGAGTTCGTCATCGGCCTGCCCTGTCCAGCCACAGAGGTTATCGACGAACTGGCCCGACAGGGAATCAACGCCGGATTACCTCCCCTTGAGGACGGTCTCGACCAGAGCCTGCTGATCGCGGCCACCGAACATACCTCTGATGACGATATCGATGCCCTGGCCCGGGCCCTGGAACGGTTTATGGAACGATTCCAATGTGATGGACAACCGGACCGGGAGGTGACCGGATGAGCCGTGAGTTCAGGCAGGCCCGCTGGCCCGAGCCTTTGCTGTTCGAGCTGGAAGCCGGCGTCGAATTGGAGCCATTGCCCGAGGGCCTGGTGCCGGAAGGGATGGAGCGCAAAGAGCTTCGATTGCCGGAGCTGTCCGAGCCCAGGGTGTTCAGACATTTCCTGCGCCTTTCCCAGATGAACTTCGGCGTCGATTCGGGCTCCTATCCCCTGGGTTCCTGTACCATGAAGTACAATCCCAAGCTATCCGAGCTACTGGCCAGCCTGCCCGGGGCCACGGACCTTCATCCCGAACAGCCTGAAGAACAGTTGCAGGGCGCCTTGCGATTGATGCACGAGCTTCAGGACTGGCTGGCCCGACTTACCGGAATGAGCCAGTTCAGCCTCGAGCCGGCGGCCGGCGCCCATGGTGAGTTCACCGCCCTGTTGATGGTCAGGGCCTACCACCGGGACCGGGGCGACACCCGAAGGGACGAGGTGCTCTTCCCGGACACTGCCCACGGAACCAACGCCGCCTCGGCGGCCATGGCCGGCTTCAAGGTCGTGGAGCTGCCTTCCAGCGACGGCCATGTGGACCTGGAGGCCCTCAAGGCGACCCTCAGCGAGCGAACGGCGGCCTTCATGCTGACCAATCCCAATACCCTGGGTATCTTCGAGCGCCAGGTGGTGGAGATCGCCGAAGCGGTCCACGAGGCCGGCGGCCTGCTCTACTATGATGGTGCCAACCTCAACGCCATCATGGGTCAGACGACCCCCGGCGCCATGGGCTTCGACCTGGTCCATCTGAACCTGCACAAGACCTTTGCCACACCCCATGGGGGAGGCGGGCCCGGGTCCGGACCGGTGGGCGCTGTCGAACGCCTGGCCCCCTACCTGCCCACGCCCCTGGTGACCCGCAAGGAAAATGGACGATATGCCTGGGACTGGGACCGGCCATCGACCATCGGCCCGGTCAAGGGCTCTCCGGGCAATTTCGGGGTCCTGGTGAAGACCTATGTCTACCTGCGATCACTGGGCCAGGAGGGACTGGCGGCCGCGACCCGCAGGGCGGTGCTCAACGCCAACTACCTGAAGGCTCGACTGGACGGGACCCTGGAGGTGCCTTTTGGCGATCCGCGCAAGCACGAGTTCGTCGCCAGCGGGGCGAAGATCAAGGAGGAGACCGGGGTCTCGACCCTGAACCTGGCCAAGGGGCTGCTGGATATGGGTATCCATGCTCCCACCATCTACTTCCCGTTACTGGTGGAAGAGGCCATGATGTTCGAGCCCACCGAGACCGAGACCCAGAAGGAGCTGGACGATCTGGTAACGGCCGTCGAGACGGTGGTGACCCGGGCCTACAGTGACCCCGAGGGCCTGAAGAACGCGCCCCACAATCTGGCCATCGGCCTGGTGGATCAGGTTGCCGCGGCCCGAAAACCGATACTCAGCTACCACGATATCCAGGAATGAATGGCAATCGGATGGCGGCTGAATTGAGGCGTGAAGGCGGTTGAATGGCAAACGAATGGCGGTTGAATTGGGACACAAAGGCGGTTGGATGGTGGCGCGAAGGCGGTCTGACCAAAGTTTTATTTAGGCGGCTTTTTCAAAAAAAATAATCTATTTATACAGAGCTCGCCTTCTTATGGTGTGGGCAAAAGCTATATAACTCTTATCGAGGTATGGCGACGCCCCAACCTGGAGGCATAATAAATGCGAAACAAAATAGCTGCCATTGGTATGCTGACCTTTCTGGTACTCTCCTTCCTGCTGGTTTGGACCCCACCGGTCTCTGGTCAGTCTCCCACTATCGATTACGCGATCCGAATGGAAATGGCCGAGGTCAAGCTTGATGTGCGCCCTGGTCAATCTGGTACCGCCCAGAATAAAGTGATCGTGGACAACCAGAGTATTCACTCTTTGACCATCCAAGTCCAGTCCCAGTGTGGTGGCAGTATCAGCGTGACTCCCATCTCTGCTACCGTTGGCGTGGTGGGCGGTGGCACCACTGAGTTACCCCTCTCCATCTCCGCGCTGCCCAAGACCGCTTTGCAACAGAGAGACTGCTCGGTAAGCACCATAGTCACCCATGTCGATGGTATATCTTCGCCCGACCCCTCACCCCGGTCCACGGGATTCAAAGCCCTGATCTGGCAATTCGCCCAGGTTTCCGTCGAGGCAAACGAGCCCTTCGTGAAGATCGGCCCCGGCAAGAGGATTGACATGGTCTTCAAGATCCGCAACACCGGCAACTACGTGGACGATTACAAGATTGAGCTGCCCAACGCCCCTAAGCTTGAAGACGATGGCTTCTCCATCACCCTGGCTACCCCCGTTATCCTTGGGGTCAACTCCGACGACTACGCAAACCTCAAGATCAGCATTCAGACCCCCAGGGGCACCATCATCGGCTGGGCCGACGAGTACTATTCCCTGGAAGTGAAAGCGATCTCGATAATCGAAGGTGAACGCAGCGATGCCAAGAGCGCCAGTTCCACTTTCTGGGTAAGAGGCGTCTTCCTGCCCGGTTTCGACCCGACCTTCGCCATCCTGGCCCTGGGGTTCGTGGCCGTGGCCATGTCGCAACGGAAGAACCGGGCCTAGCCCTAGAACCACAACCCGGGTAGTAGAGTAGAGGGTATGCCTCCAGTCCCTCTACTTTCCTTTCTTTTCATTTATATATACGTCAACCGGCCCGCCTGCCGTTCCCAGAGCCGTTATTAGTTCGAATGATTCAAAACGAAAGCTATATTATTGGTAGGTTGTGCTATAGGTACGGGACTTAAATGACCGATGACGACGATGATGATATTCAGGAGGCGGTCCTGGATACCGAGCCTGCCCCCCAGGCGACCCCGGACCCGACCCCCACTCCGAGCCCGGCAGCAGCCCCTGAGCCGAGCCCCGCGACCACCCCGGAACCCGGACCGGCTCCGACCACTCCACCCGCTTCCCAACCGACCAAGGACGATTGGGAAGACGACGATGATGATGACGAGTATTACGGGTTCATGGACAACATCTACGAGAAGATGACCCTGGGTCCCATCCCCGGCAAGATAACCTTCTATGCTTCGGTCAGCCTGGTTGTGATACTCTTCCTTGTCGCCTCCATCGTCTCTCCCAGCATCGGTTTATTCAAAGGCGTGGGCAAGGTCACCATCACCCTGGGCGACGATGATTACAGCGACATGGACAACGAGGAACTATCCTTCGACGCCTTTATCTCTCCCCCAAAGCTCGGCATCCTGGACATGAGCGATGGTGAATACAAGATAATCTATGACGGTGATGTGGTAACCTCGGGCAAGATATCATTCAACTCCAACCGCAAGGGGACCATCACCGTGCCTACTGTCGATTACTATGTGGACAATGGCCGGTACGAGGTGAAGGTCACGGCCTCGGGAACCTCGGAAAGCGAATATTTCACCGCCTATCGCACAGTGAAGGTCATCGAACCTATCGGTGAGATCAGGTACGATCAACAAGAAGAAAAAGAGGATGAGGACAGGGCCAATGATTACATGAACATCGACCCGGGATTCAAGATATCCGGGGAGGCCAAGGACGCAGAAAGACCGGTGTGGACCAGAGGTACCGGGACCATTGAGATATACTATTGTTCCGACGGCCAGGGGCCCGGTTGTGGCAATGCCGAGTTGAGAGAGACCATCACCCTGGAAATGAACTTTATATCCTGGGAATGGACTATCGAGTCGGACCAATCTACCGATGATGGTCAGATATCCATCTACCGTGAATACTGGGACGATGACGACAATGACGATGGATGGTATAATGTAGAGGTGGAATTCACCAACGAATTCTCGGAGCATGACGATGCAGATACCGAGCTCAAGGAAGGCGAGCTCGAGAACTGGATAAATGACGACCGAGACAGCGTTTGAGTCTCTCCCGTTTACCAGAGATACACCGGATACACAACCCATCTGATCTGACCAAGATTTATTAAGGATGGCAGGGTGCACGAAACCATGGACCGGCCGGTAAGCTACAGGGCTCCGGTAGCGATAGTGCTCATCCTCCTATTTGCCGCCACCTGTCTGCCCGCCCTGACCCGGGCCAGCGGCAATGTCGATGAGGGGCCGGCAGATGACTGGACCAAAGCACCCGAGGTCCCGGGCCCGGTCGGTGACCATCTTTACCACCGCCATCCCGACATGACCATGGAACTTGAGGATCTGGTAGACGCGAATCCGGGGCTGATGGAGCTGACCTCCATGGGCGACAGTGTCGCCGGACTGGAACTGTGGAACGTCCACATCACCAACTTTGCCAACGACACTCCCAAGCTCGCCATCTACCTGGACGGCGGTCACCATGGCAATGAATACCTGAGCGTCGAGCTGGCGATGATGTTCATCAACCACCTGCTGGACAACTATGGCTTGGACGAGCGGATCACCCATCTGGTGGACCATACCGACATCCATGTCACCCCGATGATCAATCCCGACGGCAACACCGTGGACACCCGCCACAACGCCAACGATATCGATCTCAATCGCAACTATCCCTTCATGTTCGAACCGGGCGGCAGCCATGGGGACGAGCCGGCCAGTGAGCCCGAGGTCGCGGCCAATGTAGCCTTCCTTTCCTCTCATAACCTGTCACTCTACATCACCGGTCACTCCGGCATCGTCCGCCTGCTCTATCCCTGGGGCTACACCGAGAATCGTACCGCTGACCAGCCTCTGTTCAGGAAGATCGGGGAGACCACCGAGGATATCTACGGGATCCGAACCTGTCAGACGGCCCGCTGCCTCTACCAGAACCGGGGGACCTCCCGGGATTTCGGCTACGGGGCTCTGGGCATCCCCACCCTGACCTTCGAGGTGGACGACGAGCAGTTCGCCCCCGCCTCCTACGAGGATATCGAATCGCGCCTGTCCCAGGAGTTCGAGGTGTTGATGTGGCTCGCCTTCGCCGCCGGGGAGATGCGGGCCAAACCGGTGAGTGTTAACGAAGGCCTGACCTATGGTGAGAACAACCGTTTCAGTCTTATCTACAGCATCACCAACAAGGGCTGGGCCCCCCTGGCCAACGCCACCGCCTCCATCCATTCCAACAAGCAGATGAAGGTGCTGGGCAATGCCACCCAGACCGTCACCGTCATGCCGGGGACCGCAACCTATATCTTCTTCGATGTGGAGCTGGTCAACGAGGGACGCCATTATATCCAGATGCGACTGGACTACAACCTGACCGCCATGGCCAACGGCACCAACGCCACCCACATCGTCACCAACTCCATCTACATGGAAGAGGAGCACTGGTGGAATACGGAGTGGTTCTTTGTCATGCTGGGGCTCATCAGCGCTACCGTCGTCGCGGCCGGGGTAGGCTACCATATCCGGCGCAGGAAGGAAACAAAGGAGATCCTGGACGCCGATTGATACGGATACCGGGCCATTGGCACGGCTAAACCTATTTATCTTTCTCCGGCCATATGAAAACGACCAAGATGGAACCTTTCGGACCGGTAGTCAGAAGCCCTGCCGATGGAACCGGCATTGGATACAGGGCGCTCTCTGTTACTACCATTCTCCTGATGGTCCTGGCCGGTGTCGGCATGGTGTGGAGCCCCGGTACTAAAGGGCAGCCCCCCACTGTCGATTACGCCATCGGGATAGAGAAATCCGTTGTCAGCATCTACCTCTATCCAGGGTATAACCGGAGCACCACCAATGCGGTCTTGTTCGCCAACAACCTCACCGGCATGTTCAATGTCTCCATCTCATGCGGCGGTCTTCAGGTCACTCCCTCCAAAACGACGCTCATCCTGACGGGGGAGAACTCGGCGCGGGTCCCTTTCACCATCACCGCCCCTCCCGATTTCAAAGGCCATTCCGTTTTAAGACAAAGAGACTGTACGGTAAGCAGCAAGGTCGAAGGGCATGGCTCGCTGTATAGGTCTACCGGCTTTAAAGTACAATTTCTGATGCCCTATATTGAGATATTCTTCTCGGATGGTTTCGTCAAGGCAAAACCCGGAGGGCTGCTAAGCATATGGGCCAAGGTTTTCAACCGGGGCAAATTGCCGGATTCCGCCCAAATAGCGTTGACCAATGGTAGGGAATTGGAAGAGCTGGGTTTCACGATCACTCTCGATAGAACCTTTCTAATGGACATCCAACCTGATACATCCGAATCTATCAGGATCACCATCGTGGTACCCGAAAGGTTCCAGCAATTTCAGGTGAACGAGTACTTCTCCATTCAGGTAAAGGCAACGTCAGTGGGATGGGGCTTTGAGAACATGACAAGTTCAGGGTCTGCCACTCTTTGGGTTCACGGTTCAGGGTCTGTCGCTCTTTGGGCTCGCGGTTATGGTCATCCCGAGCTTTCCATGATCTTGGTCCTTGAATCGATCACATTGTTGGCCTTGCTTGCCATCAACCAGCGTCTGAAAACAAGGATCCGCCACCAACGAGGCCTTGCCAAACTCACTGAAAAAAGGAATCAAAGGAATCCTAGGCCAGGTCCTCGGGTCTCAACGGCGGCTTCAGTATCCCGCGCTCGGTGATGAAGCCCGTGACATATCGGGCAGGCGTGACATCGAAGGCCGGGTTGCCCACCGGCGAGCCGGGGTTGGCTATCTTTGTCCCCCGGGCCATCGTCACCTCCTCGGCACCCCGCTCCTCGATGGGGATGTCGGCTCCAGAGGCGATGGAGAAATCGACGGTGGAGACCGGCATGGCCACATAGAAGGGGATTCCCAGCTCATGGGCCACCACGGCCTTCTCGTAGGTGCCGATCTTGTTGGCGAAATCGCCGTTGGGGGCTACCCTGTCGGTGCCGGTGATGACCAGGTCCACCTCGCCCCGGGCCATGTAGTAGCCGGCGGCATTGTCAACGATGAGTGTATGGTCGATGCCCTCCTGGTACAGCTCCCAGGCGGTAAGCTGGGCACCCTGCAGCCTGGGCCGGGTCTCGTCCACCCAGACATGTATCTTGCGTCCCAGCCGGTGCGCTTCCCGCATGGGTGACAGGGCGGTACCGAAATCGACACACGCCAGCGCCCCGGCATTGCAATGGGTCAGGACCCGGGCGCCCTCCTTCAGCAGCGCAGCGCCGTGGACGCCTATCAGGCGGCATCGCTCGGCATTGTCATCGGCATAGGCCCGGGCCGCGGCCAGCGCCGTTTCGCCCGGTTCATCGTCCCCGGCCCCGGCAACGGCGTCCAGGATATATCCTGAAGCATGGAACAGGTCCTGGGCGGTGGGTCGCGTCGAGCGAATCAGAGTGGCCACTTCCTCTGGGTCACGTCCCTGGGCGATCCCCTGAGCGACTCCGTAGGCGGCCGTGGCTCCGATGGCCGGCGCGCCTCGCACGACCATCTCCTGGATGGCATAGGCCACCCGTTCCGGGGTCTCAGCCTTGAACAATTCGAACTCGAAAGGCAGCTTTCGCTGCTCGATAAGCATCACCACATCGTCTTCTATCCAGACGGTGCGATAGTCGGTCATTGAATTATCGCTCTGACGGACGCGCATGATCGCTCAGTGAGTCGGTCTTAATTAACTGCTCGTTGGGGAGAGGTCAAACAGTTGGAAAAAAAGGTGAGGGGGACAATGCCCCCCTCGGTATGCCATGCGCCCTGAA
>CAYSUX010000037.1:0-16350 GCA_964434315.1 uncultured archaeon | reverse complement strand
GACAGCGACGCATCATACGACCGCGTTGTCAATATTGACCTCAGCGCCCTAGAACCAATGATAGCACTACCCCACAGCCCAGGTAATATTGAACTCGTCAGCGCTGTAGCGGGCCTTGAAGTTAATCAGGTCTGCATCGGCAGCTGCACCAACTCCTCCTACAAAGATCTCGTCACTATAGCAAAAATCCTTAAAGGACAAACATGCCATAGCGGCGTTAGCTTTGTCGTTGCACCAGGGTCACGCCAAGTCCTCGAGAATATCGCCAAAGATGGCTACCTCTCCGATCTAATAGCTGCCGGAGCACGTATAGCCGAATCAGCATGCGCCTTCTGCATCGGCAACAGCCAATCGCCCCAGACCGACGCCGTGAGCCTGCGAACCAGCAATCGTAACTTCCTGGGTCGTTCGGGTACCAAGTCGGCCGACGCCTATCTGGTCAGTCCCGAAACAGCGGCGGCGGCGGCCTTGACCGGCAAGATCACCGATCCGCGGGATCTCGACATGGATTATCCCACCGTCAGGATGCCCCACGAGTTCGATATTGACGATTCCATGATCCTGGCACCACCGGAGGAATTCGGCTCTGTCGAGATCGTGCGCGGTCCCAACATCGGCGACCCGCCCAGGAACGACCCCCTGCCCGATATCATCGATGCCTCGGTCACCCTGAAGGTGGGGGACAAGATCACCACCGACCACATCATCCCCGCCGGAGCCCGGATGAAGTACCGGTCCAACGTACCCAAGTACTCGGAGTTCCTCTTCGAGATGGTGGACCCCGAGTTCCATGACCGGGCCCAGGGGATCAGGGACGGTGGAAGGCACAATATCATCGTGGGTGGCCTTTCCTATGGTCAGGGCTCATCCCGCGAGCACGCCGCTCTGTGTCCCATGTTCATGGGGGTCAAGGCGGTCATATCCAAGTCCTTCGAGCGTATCCACACCGCCAACCTCGTGAATTTCGGCATCCTGCCTTTGAACTTCAGGAGCGAGGCCGACTACGACAAGGTGGAGCAGGGCGACGGTCTGGAGCTCCCCGGAGTGAGGGACAAACTGGCCAACAACGAACCCTTGCTGGTCAAGAACACGACCAAGGGGGTCGAGTTTGAAGTTGACTACAGCCTCTCAGGCAGGGCCAAGCAGATAATCCTTGCCGGAGGGACATTGTCGTACATGAAGGAGAAGAATTGAACCACGGAGATGAAAAAATGCCAGAGAAGATCAAGGTGAAGACAACCGTCGTTGAGATGGACGGCACCGTCAGGAGTAGATGAAATGGCGCAAAAAGCGATACGAGAAGCCGATGGGAAGAGCATGATGACTCGCCTGCTGGGGGATCACATCAAGGGCGGTTACAAGGTCAAGGACCGATACTTGACCGTAGGTCCCGATACCGACGTGGCCAAGCTGCCCAACAAGTACAAGTGGCTCAAGAAGGAGAAGCTGGTGGTCAAACCCGATATGCTCATCAAGCGGCGGGGCAAGAGCAAGTTGCTGTTGCTCAACGCCGACTGGAAGGAAGCCGAAAAGTGGATCAAAGCCCGGTTGAACAAGAAGGTGACCGTGGGCCAGACCACCGGTTTGCTGGAATACTTCATCATCGAGCCCTTCCTGCCCCACGAGCAGAGTGACGAGTACTACGTGGCCATCACCTCCACCCGGGAAGGTGATATCATCTTCTTCCACCATGAAGGCGGGGTGGATGTGGGCGATATCGACGCCAAGGCCAAACGGTTGGAGGTCCCGGTCGGGGAGATGCCCACGGCCGCCGCCATCCAGAAGAAGCTCATGGCCAAGATGCCCAAGGAGCGCAAGAAGCTCGTGGCCGAGTTCATCGAGGGACTCTTCAAGTTCTATGCCGAGCTCAACTTCGCCTACCTGGAGATAAATCCCATCGTTGTGGTGGACGACAAGGTGATACCCCTGGATCTGGCAGCCAAGCTGGACGATACAGCCCACTTCGCCATGGGTAAGCTCTGGGGCCCCATCGAGTTCCCGGCTCCCTTCGGCCGCTTGCGGACCAAGGAGGAGGCCTACATCGACGGACTGGACGAGAAGACCGGCGCCTCGCTGAAGCTGACGGTGCTCAATCCCGAGGGACGCGTCTGGACCATGGTGGCCGGCGGCGGTGCCTCGGTGGTCTACGCCGACACCATCACAGACCTGGGCTTCATGAAGGAGATGGCCAACTACGGCGAGTACTCCGGTGACCCCAACGAGGAGTTCACCTACCTCTATGCCCGCACCATCCTGGACCTCATGACCCGCAAGAAGCACGCCAAGGGCAAGGTTTTGCTCGTCGGCGGCGGTATTGCCAACTTCACCGATGTGGCCAAGACCTTCACCGGCATCATCCGAGCCCTTCGTGAGTATGCTGACAAGATCAAGAAGAACAAGATAACGATCTTCATCCGACGGGGTGGCCCCAATTACAAGGAGGGCCTACGTCGCATGAAGGCTCTCAGGGACGAGATTGGCATTCCCATCGAGGAGGTCCACGGACCCGAGGCGCCCATGACCCGGATCGTATCCAAAGCCCTGAAGGAGGGATGAAGATGGCTACAAAAGCAAAAGGTTTGCCCGATTACGAGCTTTTCAACAAGGACACCCAGGCATTCATCTACAACATGCAGCGCAACGCGGTTCAGCGGATGCTGGACTTCGACTACGTTGCCGGTCGGAAGAAGCCCTCGGTGGCGGCCATCATCAATCCCACCGGGCGCGACTCGTTACAGAAGTTCTTCTTCGGTCCGGTGGAGATCCTGGTCCCCGTCTACAAGCTGATGGGCGACGCGTGCAAGAAGCACCGCAACGTCGATGTCCTGATATCCTTCGCATCTTTCCGCTCGGCACCCGCCTCGGTGGAGGAGGCCTTCAAGTACAAGCAGTTCCGCACCATCGTCATCATCGCCGAGGGCATCCCCGAGCGGCGGGTCAAGGAGCTCATCGTCCAGGCCGACAAGCTGGGCAAGGTGCTCATCGGGCCCTCCACCGTGGGAGGCATCCAGGGCGGGGCCTTCAAGATCGGCAACACCGGCGGCACCATCGACAACATCGTCGCCTCCAAGCTCCACCGCCCCGGCTCCGTGGGCTTCGTCTCCAAGTCGGGCGGCCTGTCCAACGAGGCCTACCGCATCATCGGTGACAACACCGACGGGCTCTACGAGGGGGTCGCCATCGGTGGCGACATGTACCCCGGCAGCACTCTGATGGACCACATCGTGCGCTACGAGAAGAACCCAAAGGTCAAGATGATCGTCTGCCTGGGCGAGGTGGGCGGCGTCGACGAGTACAACATCGTCGAGGCCCTGAAGAAGAAGCAGATCAAGAAGCCCATCGTCGTGTGGGTCACCGGGACCTGCGCCAAGGCCTTCACCACCGATGTGCAGTTCGGTCACGCCGGCGCCAAGGCCGGTGGCGACATTGAGACCGCCGACGCCAAGAACGCCGCCCTGAAGAAGGCCGGCGCCATCGTCCCCAAGTCCTTCGACGACTACGACAAGAAGATCAAGCAGACCTACAACCGGCTGGTCAAGCAGGGCAAGATCAAGCCCGCCCCCGAGCCCGAGCCGCTCACGGTGCCCGAGGACTACGCCAAGGCCCTCAAGGCAGGCATGGTACGCAAGCCGGCCAACTTCATCTCCACCATCTCCGACGACCGGGGCGAGGAGCTGATGTATGGCGACATGCCCATCACCAAGGTCTTCTCCAGGGACATCGGCATGGGCGGTGTGGTCAGTCTGCTCTGGTTCAAACGGCTCCTGCCCAAGTACGCCTGCAAGTTCATCGAGATGTGCCTGATGGTCACCGCCGACCACGGTCCCGCCGTGTCGGGAGCCCACAACACCATCGTGGCCGCCCGGGCCGGCAAGGACCTGATATCGTCCATGGTCTCGGGCATGCTGACCATCGGACCCCGCTTTGGCGGGGCCATCGACGGCGCGGCCCAGATGTTCTCCCAGGGCGTGGATGAGGGCCTGACCCCCGAGGAGTTCGTGGTCTACTGGAAGAAGAAGGGCATCAACATCCAGGGCATCGGCCATCGGGTGAAATCGATCCACAACCCCGACATGCGGGTGAAGATCATCGCCGGCTATGCCAAGAAGCACTTCAAGAAAACCGAGCTCATCGACTTCGCCCTGAAGGTGGAACAGGTCACCACCGCCAAGCGGGACAACCTGATCCTGAACGTGGACGGCTGTATCGGCATCTGCTTTGCCGATCTGCTGCGCAGCGAGTTCAACGCCAAGGACGCCGAGATGTACATCAACATGGGCTGCCTCAACGCTCTCTTCGTCATGGGCCGCAGCTTCGGGCTGGTGGGCCACTTCCTGGACCAGAACCGACTCAAGCAGGGACTCTATCGCCATCCGTGGGACGATATCGCGTACATGGATTGAGCTGACACCTCGCAACAGGCCGTATCGACTGCGGAGTCGCCTGATGGGCTTCGCAGTCATCCCCCTTTTTTTTAATTAGGATTGAGTTGACCGGCAGCTATTTTTGTAATTTAGACACAGATTACACTGATTTCACAGACAAATTATTTATTCATTATTACAAGAGGGAGGGGGTACAGGAAAAATGCTCAAACCTCATAAATATTTAAGACTTATACCTAACTCTTTAAATAAATTCTCCTTGAACTTTTGATAGTTAACTTCTTTGGTATTATGTATCGCTTCCATCATAGAGTCTTTATTAAATGACTTCCTTACAATATCAATTGGAATATGCTCCTGAATTGGCTGAATTTCCACTTTCTTTTTTAATTTCCACCACTCTGAATCGCCATCCCAAATCAGATTATCTCTTACTTTAGCAATACCATAAAGAAAAACATCTTTCTTAGAATTGGGCGAATAACCCTTGCATAATATTACAATGTCATTAATATTAATATCACGACAGAATTTTAGGATTTTATTTGCCGCCCTTTTATCCTTTGTCTCTTTATACTCTCTATTAATACTTTTTTGTAGTTCTTGTTTGTTTGGAAGCAAATTTGGATCAATTTTTACTTTTGGCCAACCAATAGAAATTACACCTTCCTTAAGAAATTCTTTCCAGTAGTCAATATTTGTAAATCCTGTAGTTGTTTTTAACACCCAATATTTTATCGAATTCATTGATTTATAACGTTTTCGACTATTGGAACTTTTTTGGTTTTGATAAATTAGTTTTGCTTCTTTATAATCGAAAGGTTCTGCCTTAATATATTTATCATTAAACCAGTTGTCCATTTCCTCGATTATTTCACTTTCCATCTTATTGTATGTATTAATTAATAAACAAGTTTCAATATTGGTATTAAATGCATTGTGAGTGAAATTTGCCGAGCCAATTATGGCTGATTTAGTTCCATTCTCTAGTGTAAATAAATAAATTTTTGTATGAAATCTACCGGCTGATGAAGGAGATATTTTTATCGTATTGTTATCGAAATGATTAAGCTTATCTGGATTGTTAATTGTAAAATCATCTGAAATAAGGATTCTAATTTTTTTTACGTGGTTTAATTTTTGAATCATATGTTGGTTTGGTGAAAAAAAAGCAACAGCCACATCAATCGATATGCATTTATTGCTAAGCTCAAAGAATTTTTCATCAATACTGTTCGTTAGTAATTCCATCTTAATCACGTTTTTGTTTTTTGAGTTGTGGAGGGAAACGGGTAATTCTCACCCCGAGCACCCCTCTTATCATCCCCCGCCCACGGCGCGAGGTCATTTCAGGCGTGACAGCCCTCCGCTGCTGGCTGCTGTGCTGGCCGGGGGCTGTCCCGTGGCTGGTCCTCGTGGTGGTAGGCACGCGGCACCGGTGAGGGCAGGGGTGTGGGGTAGTATTGGCTTTCGGTCTGCTTATCTTATCCCAATTCCGCCATATAGACCACACCTAATTGGGTTTGGCCAAGTTCAGTGAGCTCCACTTCATCCATAGACAGGACACCACATTTAGGACACCTGATGTCTTTTTCAAAACGGGGGCGATCACTATTTATTGGGAATGATATCTTGCCTACATTCGAGTCAAAATATCTTCTGCATTTCTTGCACTTGAAATTGAGTTCGGTCATCTTGCTGGTCCTTGAGCTTTGTGGAGGATTACATCCATTGTATCACCATCTACATCATAGTCACTTATCGATTGAATTATTAATGTCCAGTTTGATATTATCCAATCCGTTTTCAGAAAAGTCTATCTCATATTTTTTCCTGAATTTTCCAATTAGCATTAACCTATCAATACCCTCCATTTCTTCAATCGTCTTGGTATCATATTGGTCAAGAATATCCTTTTTTGCTAATCTCTCGATCAGTTCATCCCAAAAGGTTTCGTTATCGTATTCTTCGATGTAGGGATGGAGCATATCTTCGAATTCTCGAGTCGGGAATATCTCATTATTTTTTTCAGCCTTTTGTGTAATATCTTTGCAGTTAAATTGTTCTGCGTAAGATAAGATATGTTGTTCAATATCTTGCATTTCTTTGTCCAAATCTTTGGTACGGTAGCTATTCACCAACCAATCGCCAAGATATATTATCTTGAGAAGAGATTTGTATTGTTTTCTCGATAATGTTATTTTCATATTTAATGCCTCGGATATTAATCATTCCAAGCCCCTCTCATATTACCCCCCATCGGCGGCCGCGAGCCGCAACTGAAGGGAGCGGCTGTGGGGGCCTTGAGGCTTGGTTCAAGGCCGAAGACGGCTTTGCTGGCTGAGGAGGCCGTTTGCGCCCCCTCGGGAGGCACATCTTCGGTGCACCACCGGAGTCAGAGGCCAATTGCGCGCGCTTTGCGTGAACATGGACGAGCCCTGCCCTGCTGGGCTCGACAACGTATGTGGCCGAGGCGGGCTGGAACAGCTTCGCCGGGCCAGACCAGCTTTGCCGGCCGAGTTGGCCGAGGGCTATCCCGTGGCGGCGGGTCTTCATGTTCATGGTGGTAGGTATGGCGGCACCAGTAAGGGCAGAGGCGTGGGGTAGTTTTGGTTTTGGGATTCATTCATTGCCATGAGCCTGAAGTCGCCGCTGAACGATAGTGGAGTCCGCTACGATACCCTTATTTCGACCCTTGCCCCATCCGCCCTTCGATGAGCGACCCCCCCTGGCAGACCTGCCACAAGGATAAAGTCACCACCCTCGGGGAGGCTCTGTCCCATCTGCGCAACGGCCAGACCGTCTTCGTGGGTACCGGCGCCGGCGAACCCAGGCTGCTCACCGACGCCCTGGCCGCCGAGGCCCGCCGCCTCAATGACGTGCAGGTGCTCCATCTAATGGCCCAGCGGGAGGCCAAGCTGCCGGCCCGCAGCTTTCGCTACAATACCCTCTATGTGGGCCGGGGTATGGAGGAGGCGGTGGCCCAGGGCCTGGCCGACTACACCCCCATGAACGTCTCCGAGCTACCGGTGGCCCTGGCCCAGGGCATCGTCCGGATCGACATGGCCCTGATCCAGGTGACGCCTCCCGATCGGCTGGGCAACTGCAGTCTGGGCGTCGCGGTGGACGTGGTCAAGGCCGTGGTCAACCATGCCGATCTGGTCATCGCCCAGGTCAACCGGCGGATGCCCCTGACCAGCGGTGACTCGCTCATCAACCTCGAATCCATCCACTACCTTATCGAAGGCGAAGAGGAGCTCGTCGAACGGACGCCCCATATTCCCGATCCGGTATCCATCACCATCGGACGCCATGTGGCCGACATCATCACCAACGGCTCAGTACTCCATTTCGACCGTAGCCCGGTGAGCTCGGCGGCCATGCGCTACCTGGAACGTCACCGGGACCTGGGTCTTCACACCGATATCATCACCGACGACCACCTGCGGCTCATCCTGTCCGGGGCCGTCAACAACCGGACCAAGGAGATACATGCCGGCCGGACCATCGCCACCTCCGCCCTGGGTACCCGTCATCTCTACGAGGCCATCGACGCCAATCCCGCTTTCGAGTTACATCCCATCGAGAAGGTCAACGACCCCTTCCATATCTCCAGCAATCGCAAGATGGTGGTGGTCCGGTCGGTGGAGGAGATCGAGCTCTCGGGGCTGGCTCGAGTGGGAAGCGGTGAGTCACACACCTCCCGGGGTCTGCCCAGTACCATGGATTTCATCGAAGGGGCCAATCGCTCGGAGCTGGGTCTGGTCATCCTGGCCCTACCTTCCACCACCTCCGATGGCAGCCGCTCTCGCATCGTCGGTGAATCATCGGGTCGGGGGGTCTACTTCAACCGCGACAAGGTGGACATCGTGGTCACCGAATATGGCTCGGTCCATCTCTGGGGACTCTCCCTGCGTGAGAGGGCCATCACCCTCATCTCCATCGCCCACCCCCGCTTCCGCAAGCAGTTGCTGGAGGAGGCCAAGCTCTACAAGTATGTGAGCCCGGAGCAGATAATCCAGCCCAAGCATGGTTGCATCTATCCCCACCATTACGAGATGAACCAGACCTTCAAGGACGGCCTGGAGATCTTCTTTCGGCCTATCAAACCCTCGGATATGCGCCGCCTGAAGGAGATGTTCTACTCCCTGTCACCGGACACGATCCGGATGCGCTATCACGGCACCGTCAAGTACCTGCCCCAGGAAACCCTGATGGAATTGACCAATATCGACTACTCCAAGGATATGGTCATCGTGGGCCTCACGGGTCCTCGCTCCAATCGTCGTATCATCGCCGAGGGGCGTTGCATGTATACCCCGGGCAGCGGGCTGGGCGAGTTCGACATCACGGTCCAGGATGATTACCAGGGTCATGGTATCGGCTATTTCCTTACCCAGTACCTGATGAAGATCGCCTATGCCAAGGGCTTTACCGGCCTCTACGCCGAGGTGCTCCAGGGCAACCCTCCCACTATCGCGCTGCTGGACAAGGCCTGGCCCACTGCCACCAAGCAATACGATTCGGGTGTGTGGACCTACACCATACGTTTCCCCAAGGATGATCTGGAGCGACCCAAGGAGTCCATCCTCATCCACTCCCCTCGCTTTGCCGACTACTCATACGGCGATGAACATCCCTTCCAACCGGGGCGAGCCTCGGCGATGGTCTCACTGATCAGGCGGGAAGGCTGGCTGGCCGAACCCTGGATGCGCGTCGAACCCCCTGACCCCCTCGACATCGAGGCCCTGACCGGCTCCACGGACCCGGAATACCTGGACGCCCTGGAGAGACTGGAGCGGGCCAGCCCCGAGGAGGTGGAGGTCATAGAGAAGCAGTTCAACCTTGGCGACGAGGATTGCCCCACATTCCCAGGCCTCTTCGATTTCATCAAACTCTACGTTTCGGCCACCCTCACCGGGGTCCATCGCATCCTGGAGGAGAACGCCAACGTGGCCTTCAATCCCCTGGGCGGGCTCCATCACGCCAGCCGCTCCCATGCCGAGGGTTTCTGCTACATCAACGACGCCATCGTGGCCATCGACGCCCTGCTGGCCCAGGGATTGCGGGTGGCCTACATCGATATCGACGCCCACCATGGCAACGGCGTCCAGGATGCCTACTGGCAGGACGACCGGGTCCTGGTGGTCTCGCTTCACGAGGATCCTCTGAAGCAGTACCCGGGTACCGGTTTCGAGACCGAGATCGGGGGGGGTATAGGCCGTGGATACACCGTGAACATCCCCCTGCCCCAGCACACCGACGATGAGGCCTACTGCTGGGTCTTCGACCAGGTGGTCAAACCGGCGGTGGAGGCCTTTGAACCCAATGTGGTGGTGGCCGTCGTGGGCGGCGACTCCCACCGTTCCGATCCCCTGACAGATCTGAGCCTGACCAACAACGGTATCGTCACGGTGATGGAACGCATCCGGGATTTCAGCCATCACCTGCTGCTGCTGGGAGGAGGCGGATACAACCTCAAGGCCACCACCCGGGCCTGGGCCAGGATCTGGGCCGCGGTCAACCGCATCGACGCCCTGCCCGATTACATGCTGGTGATGGGCGGAACCTTCCTGGGAGGCGAGGACCTGGCCGGCAGTGACGTTATCGACATGACCTTTCGGTCCCCGGGGGAACTGAGAGAGCGGAACATGGCCGAGCTGGAGCGGATAGCAGACTACCACGCCACCCACACCCTGCCGATACTGCAAGGCAAGGATACCAAAGCCCTCGACGAGTGATGAACGAATGATGAATGAATAGATGAAATGAGCTTACAGGGTCCGCAGGGTCCGAAATTACAGATCCGCGCCAAGTTTATATGGTCATGAGCCAGTGAGTGGCCGGGATACCATGAGCAAAGTCACCCTCGAGATCGGATATGGCCAGGATCACGTTCCGGTCACCATTGACGAAGAGCGACTGGCCGGAGTCTATTACCCCAACCAGGTTGATACCGGCGACGAGAGCGAGACCATCAGGAAAGCCCTGGCCGAACCGGTGGACGCGCCCACCTTCGACAAGTTCATGGAAGGCGGCGGCAAGATCCTGGTCATCGTCAACGACGGTACCCGACCCACTCCCACGGCCAAGATCCTGGACGAGATCGGCGAGCAACTGGAGATCGCCAAGCCCGACTACATCATCGCCACCGGCAGTCACCGCGCCGCCACCGAGGAGGAGCTGGAGTTCATCTTCGGCGACTGGCTCGAGAGAGTCCGCGACCGCATCACCTGCCACGACGCCAAGGACGATTCCCAGATGGTCAAGCTGGGCACCTCCCAGGCAGGTACCGAGATGGAGGTCAACCGCCTGGGGGTCGAATGCGACAAGATAGTGATAATCGGCAGTGTTGAGCCCCACTACTTCGCCGGCTTCACCGGTGGACGGAAGGCCTTCCTGCCCGGCATCGCCTCCCACAAGACCATCGAGCAGAACCACAAGTACGCCCTGCTGGCCGACTCCCACTCCCTGGCCCTGGATGGCAACCCGGTCCACGAGGATATGATCGACGCGCTGAAGGAGATCGTAGAGAAGCCCATCTTCTCCATCCAGACCGTGCTGGACCGGGAACGCAAGCTCTATGCCGTCACCGCCGGCGACATCCACAAGTCCTTCGACGCCGCCATCGACGCCGCCAACGAGGTCTTCTGCGTTGATGTCCCCAGGACAGAGGACATCTGCATCTCCGTGGCCCCCTATCCCATGGACATCGACCTCTACCAGACCCAGAAGTGCCTGGAGAACGGCAAGCTGGCCCTCAACGATGGCGGCATCCTGATCATGGTCTCAAAGTGCCGCACCGGCATCGGCGGCAAGACCTTCTACGACCTGCTGTCCAGCCAGGACTCGCCCGAGTCGACACTGAAGGCCATCGGCGAGAAGTATGTCCTGGGCTATCACAAGGCCGCCTCCATGGCCGAGATAATGACCCGCATGGACATCTGGGGAGTCACAGACCTCAAGGACGAGGAACTCCGGAACATATTCATCAAGCCTTTCAGCTCCATTCAGGAAGCCCTGGACGCCGCTCTGGCCGCCAAGCCAGAGGGCAAGGTACTTGTGCTGCCGGAGGGGTCGATTACGGTGCCGAATGTGAAGGGATGAATAACGGATAAATATGGTAGTTCAGTTCGATGTCAAATAAAAAGAACAAACACCGATATCCTTATTTATTTTAAAGTAGTGGATGGAAGAGCTTTTGCGGGCTCTAGCTCTGCAGCTTGGCCTGTAGCTTTTTCATTATCATTTGGTGATTTATACTGTAACTCCTTTGGAGGGTACATTTCATGTAAAATATCTTTATGAAAACTAGGAACACCATATCTACCAATATAGCTACTATAACTATGTTGCATTCTTGTAATATACGGTGGTACAAGTCGACATATTTTCTTTTCTTTTATCTCATGATATTTCTTAATTATCAGTTCCTTTTTATTAAATACTACAGCATTTTTTCTATCTAGGAATAGTAATACTAGTTGATCTTCTTTCTCTAGTATCCCATATTTTGGATCGCATGTTATATTTCTTCTTTCTGCTTTTTTGCCTCTAAGAAGATAAAGATCAATATTTCCATCTTCTTGATCTGCACGGGATGTAGTATCACATTCTGGTCTGATATTAATAAAGTAACGATTGTTTACCTTATAGATGTCTCCTGGCACAATACTCTTCTCAATTTCCTTATCTGTAAACATTATCCTACGATATATATTTTTTAAGGAATTAATCTGATTACTATTAATGGTTTCCGGAGCGTTATCAATTTTATCTTTAGAAAATAAATTATAATTGAATTCTGAAAAAATAATATTTGGGAATAATTGAGTTACTAACAATAAAGGCTCCTTTGTATCGATTTTAAGTGATGAATATAATAAGGAGGGCCACTGAGAGTCAAGTTTGTATAAATCCCAAAAAACAGAGGAGTTGTTTCTAAGTAATTCGTTCAACCACCACATTGAAAAATATACATGGGAACTACTCTGTATCCATTCTTCTATTTTATTAATAATTAAGGTAGGATCTAAAAATAAATTACTTTTATTTTCAATGAAAATAATGTTATTATCTTGCTCAGTAACAATCTTTTTTTCTAATAGTATTTCGTGTATTGTATCAACATCATATGCAGTAAGAATAAAGATTGGTGAAATAGTTCTTTCTCGCAAATGGGTGATAAATTCTACCATTTCTTGTTCATTTTCTGTTTCCTTTGTTGAACCTCCGACAACTCCAATTGGCATCTCATCTAGTTCATCAAACATTAGCCAATCTAGTAAAATGAAATTTGTATGACTCAATGATTGAACTTTATGTCTGGCTTCATCCAAACTTGTAATTTTAATAACACATAATCCATTACTCTCAATGTTTTTAATAAGTGTATCAATCTTGTCCCCTCTTCCAATACCATTATCTATTACAACAACTGGACCTGTACATAAATTATCGAATACTTCCCCCATCATATCACCCTTCTTCAATAAAATCTAATTTAAAATTAGCCCCTGATAACATTTTATCGTTATTTCGTTTTAGATAATATAAATCATAACCATATTTGTCCGACAATTGTCGAGCAATATACAAACCTAAACCCCTCCCTTCAACTCCTTTTGTTGAAAAGAATGGTTCAAAAATAAAATCAACATCTTCCTTTTTTACTCCTGTCCCATTGTCACTAAAAATGATACTTCCATGGTCTCCATCTACAAGGATTAGTATTTTTGGAAGTTTCGGCTTTTTTACCTTTATCCAGAATATCGCATTATCAAATAAATTGATGAATATCTGTAAAAGGATACCCTCCGAAGATTTTATAATTAATGGAGGACCTATAGTATTGATTTCAATCTCAATTCTATTCTTATCAATCATTTTTTCATAATATCGTCTTACTTTATTAATAATCTCAATTAACCTGATATTTTTATTTTTCCTTCTCGCAGATCTAAAAATTGGTTGAATTCCTGAAAGAAGGCTTTCAATAAACATAATCTGTCCTTCAAGGGCCTCTACCTTATCCTCAAGTCTTTCTAAATTTGGATTTGAACCTTTGAGGATTTCATGTACTGTCATTACAGTTTCCCTCGCTCGTCCCATCATGACCATCACATCATGTGATGTTGCATCAACCGCTATTCCTACACCAGCAAGATCTTCAACTAATTCAATTTGTTGTTTTGATACTTCCCTTTCCTTATTGTAATCATTTTTTAGTTTATCCATCAATTGTGAACCTTTTGAATCTCCTTCACTTTCGAGATACTTATCTAATGTTATAATACGATTTTGTACTTTACTGCTTTGAATAAATAATCGATTTCTTCTTGCTTTGATTCGTTTAGGGCTAGGTGATATTGTTAATCGTTTGTAGACTATGTGTAATTCATTTAGTATGCTTAATACTAATAATCTTAAATCATCATAAGCTGTACTTTGCTCTATTAAACCCTCACGACTAGTTTTATCAATAAGGTATGGATTTTTTTGAGAAGATATTTCAATGTAACCTATTAATTGATTGTTTGACAAGTAATCTCCTACTTTTATCCATCCTCGATATATATCAAGTTTTATCCAATCATTATCTTTATCTCCATAAGGATATACTCGAATTCCATCCCTATAAATATAAGTACGGTGTTCTTGAATGAATTGCTTCATATCATTATCAGTAATCAACATCGGATTATATACGTAAAACTTGAAAGAAAATGGACCACACTCTGGTTTTCGATATTCTTTTGTAGTTGATAAAAAGTGCATTCTATTTTCTTTGACTTTTTCATTCTGTAGATTTTCTATTAGATTTATATCGTATTTTTTATTATTTATATAATAATCACACATACCAAATTCATCAATATCGCCTTCCATTTTTATTAAGGCTTCTTCAAATACATCATGAATATCGAACTGTTCATATGCTGTAATTTCTTCTCGGTTGAAATAAATACTAACAGCAAAATCTTGTTTTCTGAATGGTGATTGTAATTTTGAAAGGGCTTTACGAATATCCCTTACTTTTCTTTCTGTCCAATTATAATTCAATTCCGTAATCTTAATTTTTGTACCATGCTTCTTCCGATTTAATGTTTGTCCTTCGATGATTACAATTCCGGGTTTGATAACTCTCGGATTATCCCAAATATTATATTTTGACTTGATTTCATCGAAATATAAAATTTTACCTTTCATTTTTCCTTCTTTTTTCGTTAGCATATCATCATCATATTTAGTTAAATCAGTTAATAAATTAATTTCTTCTCCTCCACCAATGTCAGTTTTTTTTCGCGTATGTATTTCAACAACCTTACCAATTTGGAAAACAGCAAATCTTCCAATACCTTTTTCACCTTGAATAATTCGTCCCTTTTTTGTTTTAGCCTTTTTATTCTTTCTTTTAATATATTTTTCAGGTGTTGCTGGGTTAATCCAAGAATCTTGGATTTGTGATAAACTCATTCCTATACCGTCATCTTCAATTTCAACATAGGGTTTTTCGCTTTCTTTTAACCCTTTCTTATTATAATTATCCATATTCCCTATCCTTATCTGAACCCAACTAGCATCCGCATCATAACTATTTTTTGCTAATTCTGTCAGAGCGATAGTGTTATTCTTGATTAACTGATTACTCAACATTAACATTAGTCGACCATATGGTCTTGGGGTGAGGGTCCCCTTTTTTATTATCAATTATTCACCGCCTTGAATTGAATGATATACTCTTTATTATATCTTTTAAGTTTATTTGGATTATTTGCTGACGTGAATCTCCCCAGTTCAGGCTCCCTATATGTTGGTAAGATTTTCAACGGTATTTTCCTTTTGTATAACTTTTCAACCGACCAACCCACTTCCTTTGCAATCCTGGTTAAGAAATAAGCATTATTGATATCAACCTTTCGTAATTTTGTATCTCCGATAATTAAGAATAAATTTCCTTGATCTTTTATATATTTTTTAAAACGTGTAAATGCTACGCTCATATCTTTGTAATATTCAAATAAACTATTCCGAATTCCAGTCTCTTTTATTCTATCGATATCCTCTTTTTCTGGCCGGAGGCTATTAAAACTATATTTACTATTTTTGTGGAGAGGTGTCCCTATTAATGTTCTACGATATAATTCATAGTTGGGATTAAAAAAAAGAAAATAAGAAGATAGACGAAATAGCTCTGAATAATCATAAGAAACTACATATGGAGGGCTTGTAATAATACAATCACATTCGGGAATTTTATTTTTCAATTTATGTTTAGCGTTGTGTTTCCAAATCGACACATTTGTATCATTATCAATATTTTCTTGGAAGAGCAATTCATTCTGTCTTTTCATATTACTAATCTGCCTTTTAAACCAGTATAATGGCTTTTTTGGTGTTTTATTCGGATCTATTTGTGATTTAATACTTGAAGTGAGCCACCTTGAGGATTTTTTTAATATTGAAGAGAATGTACATAATGCAAACTTTCTGTATTCATGACCTATTCGAAAATTCTTGATTTGTAAAAGTAAATGACATAATTCAAGCAAGCTGTCATCGAAAAACCATGGTTTCAAATATTGTTCATTTCCATTAAGTATGTAATGCTTTCTATAAAAAGCTCTAGTTCTGATTGGAGTTTCTTCAACTGTTCTAATTAATTTTTCAATATAATTATTAAGTTTATCTGGATTTAATTGCGTGGTTTTAGCTTGTGAAATTAGTATGGCTACTGGATTGATATCTGTGCCCAGACTATGTCTATTAGATCTATAGGCTTCTAGATTTAATGTTCCCGAACCACAAAAGGGATCCCATATAAAATCATCGGGGTTAGTGAACTCATCTATTAATGCTTTAGCAAGTTGAGGTATAAATTTCGCAGGATATTGATGATAGGCGTGAGTTAATTCAGCAGATTCCTTTCTTGAGATTTCAGAAAATGACCAGTCATCACGGCACT
>CAYSUX010000036.1:0-16395 GCA_964434315.1 uncultured archaeon | reverse complement strand
GGAAAACGGTCAATGACTGTTCCCGCCCGCTTGCCCGCCCGCCTGCCTGCCAAGGGGTATTTGTACGCCTGCCTCCCGCTTCCGCCCATAACAAGGCCGTTATGTATTTTTGGTGTGATAACTATTTTTAGAAAGACGACCATGGGGACCTGGAATGTGGTGCCATGGCTGAAACCCTGGTTCGATTGATTACCCGCTTTGTCTCTTCCTGTAATTGTCGCTATAACAGGTCATGGATGCGCCCGGTTCTTATTGGCGGTACCCTGGCGTTGTTGGGCCTGGCCCTGCTGCTGCTGTGGGGTAGCGAGGAGGCCGAAGCCTGGCAGATATCGGCGGATATGGGGAACTGTGACGACGGATTGGATGTGAGCCCCAACGGTACCGGTATGTGCCATATGAACGAGACCATCGAGAGTGAGGAACCCTTCAGCCAGACCTTCGAGGTTCAGACCACATGCGGGGGTTCGATATCGGTCACCCCCCAGGTCTACACTGTCGGTGTCGGTGCCTATAGTACATCTAACCAGGAGCTGGTCATCTCGGCACTGAAGGGGTCCGCCCTGCAGCAGAGGGACTGCATGGTGACAGCCAGGCGAACCCATGTATCGGGGATCGCGGATCCGACCAATGATGAAAAGAGCACCGGATTCAAAATCACGATCCTCCAGTACGCCATGGTCTCCATCGATATCGAGCCCGACCATTACGTCATCGACGAGGGCGATTCATTGAACCTGATCTTCAACCTGACCAACGAAGGCAACTACGTGGACGACTTCAGGTTGAGCCTGCGCGGCTTGCCCGCGGATTGGTCGGCCGAGTATCCGGAAATCATCCAGAATGTCCCGGCCGGCGGTATCCCCCAGGTCAACCTGACCCTCCAGGCAGGCAATGACGGCACGGCCAAGCTACGCCTTGTGGCCATATCTCAGTTCAACACCTCGGTGATGGATTGCGCCAGGGTGACCGTCAAGGCCGAATCCACAGATACCTGGCTACAGGTCAACGCCGCCCTGCTGAGTGGCGGCACCTCGGTGGCCCTTGTGGGTGTGGCGGCGTCAGGTGTCGTCTGGCAAAGGCGAGGCAGTGGTGAAGAGGAATGGTAGCCAATGGACCCGTATGGTGATCCCATGGTCGGCTCTTTGCGACCCGGCATGGGAAAGCTGGCCATGGTCGGCGGCCTCGTGGTCCTGGCGATGATGGCCCTGTTGCTGCTGTGGGGTAGCGAAGGGGTTGAAGGCTACACCTCAAGCCTCGATAGCAGTGGATGTGTTGACGGATTGGATGTAAGCCCCAATGGCACAGGAGAATGTAGCATTGAGCATACCTTGACCAATGATGAGGTTCATCAGGTGACCATCGAGGTGACCACCACAGGTGGAAGTAGGGTCTGGGCCCAGCCTTACCAGTACAATATCACGTTATTCCCGGGTGAATCTGACACCAGGACTATCTCGCTCAATGCCCGGTCAAGAACGACGGCCGGAACCAACGAGGTCCGCATCGAGTGCCGTATCACTCATATCTGGGGATCACCCTCCCCGGACCCGTCACCACGAACAACTGGTTTCTATCTGGTGGTCAACCAGTTCGCCGAAATGGACCTATTCATCGAACCGTCCAGCTACTCCATCAATGAGGGCAAGAGATCCACCCTGAAATTCTGTCTGAACAACACAGGCAACGATTATGATGGCTTCAACCTGAACCTACAGGGCCTGCCAGGTGGATGGAACGTGGAATACCTATCCAACAAAGGTGTCGTGTCCCCAGGCGAGAATATAACTGTCCTGGTCAACCTCACGGCCCACGAGGCCACCACCGCCCGCCTCCGCTTGGTGGTCAGATCCCACTACAACGATTCGGTGGTGGTCGATGCCCAAGTGATAGTTGAAACCGAGGCCGAGGATAGCTGGCTTGGGTCCTGGGGCGCGGTGGTCATCGGCTGTGGCGCAGGTGCTATGGCTGTTGTTGCGGGCATCGTCTACTGGCGGCGGCTCGGTAACAGGGCAACCGGGTGATGGGATGATAGGACCAGGGCAGGCTCAGTAGAAACCATCATCCAGCCTGGGCTGTCGGGCCTTAAGGTCGGTTGGGGATTCATTTCATCCCCGGAAGCTGTGGAGACATCGGTGGTCCTGGTACCATCGGCAGGCGTGGCGGGAGGGCGGCTGGTAGCCCTTATCGGCATGCCGTTGCCCCCGGAATCCTTCTTCTCCTTCAGTCGTTCCCGAGGTCGTTGTTGGATAGTTCCTCTTCGGTTAACTCCAAAAGACGTTTTGTTAATTTGCTTACTTTCTCAGCTTGTACGAATATTGCATTCGCGTCAAGCTTCACCTCGTAAAAATCTGTATGCAAATAACTTGCTGCTAAAAACCAATCATATAAATCCGGTTCAGCGAGTTCTTGTGACACTCCAAGTATGAAACTATAAATTTTTTCATGACTTTTTAACAATTTCCCTTTGCTGGCAGCCAATGCTTTTACGGCTTGAGCGGCGCTCCCCCAAAAGAACTCGCAAGCTTTATCGAAATCGCCTTTTCCGAAGAATTTTTTGGCATTACTGGAATATCGTAGAGACTGCTTCTTATACTTTTTCGCTTCTTTGCTGAGTACCATTTACGTTCCTCAGGCCCCGAATAGAGGCACGTCATAATGTTTGATGGCGCCGGACGCCGTTTCAACATGAATGGTGGCCAGAACATCTCGAATGACGCCGACATTGAACTCTACAACCCAATACGATCCTCTTTCGATGGCCTTTAGAGCTTGGGCAACCCTCCCGCGCATGGGGTATTTTTTCAATAGAAATCGTTGAGCAACTTGGATGGCCTTGTCGGCATCATTTACAGGAGGCATGGCAAGTCATTGATAATAAGTGTTAGCCTGGTAATAACATTATTGCTCGCAGGTCAGGTCTCGCTTTCTTTTATCTTTTATTTATATAATCCATCGGCTCGGAAACCATTGGCTCAGTAGAAACCATCATCCAGCCTGGGCTGACGGGCCTTTCGGTCGGTTGGGGGGTCATCACCGGAAGCTGTGGAGGCATCGGTGGTCCCGGTACCATCGGCAGGCGCGGCAACATCGGCAGGCGTGGCGGAGGTGGCCAATGCTGGGGCGGTGTTGGCAGGCGCGTCGGCATCGGTTGGGGTGGCAGTTGCGGTGGCGATGTTGGCGGGCCCGGCAGTTTCGTTGGCGGTGTTGGCGGGCGGGCCTCGGCTCTCCCGGCCTTTATTCCCCAGGTCCTCCAGGTAATCCTCGAACAGGTATATCTGTACAGGCAGGGCAAAGGGGGTGAACGGGGAGGTGATGAGCGATTCGCCGGGCATCAGGGTCTGGACCTCCTTGTCGAGCTGGGAGATGTCCTGTTTGGAGGCGTCCCGCAGGGTCTCGCGGTCCCGCTTGTCGGCCAGACCCAGGACGAAGAAGGTGTTGAACTGGGACAGAACCTCCGAGGGGATGAGCTTGGGCTGCTGGGAGATGGCTGCCAGACCGCACTTGAACTTGCGACCCTCCCGGGCTATCTGGGAGAATATGGTGGGGCGGCTGCCGCCGATGGCGCCGGAGCTTCCCAGGACCCTCTGGGCCTCTTCCATGGTGATGAGCACCGAAGGTAGCTTTGCGAACTCGGCAGGCTTTCCATAGGCCTCCTTGTGGGCCGAGAAGAGAGCCCGGGCCAGGACCGATGAGACCAGCAGTTCCTCGGTCTCGTACATGTTGGAGGTATCGACCAGGACCACCCTGGCCTCCTTCAGGGCTCCCAGGATGTTGGCGGTGATGGATATCCGGGGGTCCGAGGTGATGAGACCGAACTGGGAGAGGTATTGCAGCCTTCTTTGAATGACCCCGATGGTGCCCTCGTGGAACTGGTTGTTGAACGCGGTTTGGAGTTCGGTGGCCTCCATACGCATGAGCTGGGTGAACCAGTCAGCCTTCCAGCGGGCCCGGGCCGCGCGTAGGAACTCCACCTGGGGACCCGAGAAGTTGTAGAGGTTGAGCAGGTCGCCCACCTCGATCTCCCGGGCCGAGAGACGGATATGGTTGTAGGGTCCCGATAGCTCCCGGGCCGAGTAGACCACCAACCGTTCGGCGGCTCGGGGATGATGGATCAACCCCTTCAGCTCGGGATGGCCACCCCCATCGTAATATTCTCCATGGGGGTCGAATATCAGCAGTCCGGCCGAGCCTGTGGATAACACGGAGCCGGCCAGGACCTTCATCAGATTGGACTTGCCCATGCCGGTGGTGGCGAAGATGCCCAGATGGTAGGGGAAGGCCTGGGCCCGCAATCCCACCGGCAGCTCCAGGGGTCGCTCACCCGAGCGGAGGCGGCCCACCGGTACCTCCCCGGCGGCCTCGGTCAGGAAGGCCAGGTCAGCGGGTCTGGCGAGTCGGGCCGGCGAGAAGTGGTCGGGGAGGGTCTTGGCCTTGCGCAGCCGGCCCTGTCGATCCAGGTAACCCAGTACGGTGGAGTGGGCGACATTGAACAGACGCCGTTCCTTGTCATGGAACTGATAGGGCTGGTCGACACCGTCCAGGGCCAACATATTGCCGGCGGTCCGTTCGAACCAGTCATCCCCGGCGGCCTCGGCACCGAAGGTCAGGTCATAGACCCGAAGATAGTAGGGCAGCTTACGGGCGGTGTCAGAGACCACCAGGATCTCTCCCAGATGGCAGGTCTGGTCGTACCGGGTGCGGATCTGCAACGTGGTGACCGAATGGCCGATGAGCCTGCCCAGTTCTGCCGGTTCGGCCGGTTCGATCTGTCCGGCCGCTGCCGTTCCCGCCCGGTTCTTTTCTTGCGCCGTCATTCAAACACTCCGGTCCAGTACGCTGTGAAAATCGGCAAAGAGCACCCGCCACGCCGCCGATGGCAACCCGGCAGCCAGGGTCCGGGACTGGAGGGTCTGGATCAGGTCACGACCGTGCTGGGCGCTCAGGAAGACATGGTTGTGGATGCGAGCCAACGGGTGAGGGTAACCAGGGTATAAGATATCCGAACAATAGTCACAGAGCTTGCCCAGGGCCACACAGGGCTCCAGCCCACCGGCCACATCGACCCTGAAGGCGGTGGGTACGCCGGGCAGGAAGCTGGCCGCCCAGACCTCCCCTGCCGACCGGGTGGTGACCACACCGGCCAGGGGATAGGCCCAGGCACCTTTCATCCCCTCTCGTTCGGCCAGCCGTTCCAGGGTCGGCAAGAGCGGCAGGCTGTTCAGGGAGAGCGCCGACCGCTTGGCCACCGCCACCAATCCCACCTCCCGGTCCAGAGCCTTCCGGGCCAAGGCACTCAACACCGCCTGGCCCGGTCGGGTCGGAGAGCGCAGAGCGCCGTCCACCAGCAGGATGTCACCGGCGTCCAGACTGTCCAGGGCCCGGGCCGAGACCAGCCATTCACCCAGCTCCCGCAACCGTTCGGGAGCTGCCTGGATGCCGGGTATGACCGGAGCGTTCCAGTCTCCCAGGTCCAGGGCCTTTGCCAGACTCTCCCAGCCGGTCCGGTAGACAGAGGCCAGCTCCCGCTGGTCGATGAACAGTACCCGCAACGGGGTCTTCGTCCCCTGCTGGGTGTGACCCCGGTAGGTCACGGTCCCGGCCCTCAGGGCGATGATGATAAAGGAACGGCCGTCCAGAAGGAGTCGGTGTGAGCCATCCACCGCCACCAGCCGGTCTTTGTGGGTCCTGGAACCCAGGGTTTCGAACAACCCGGGATCAAGATCCTGCTCCAGTGCCCCGAAAGGGGTCAACCGGTCCACAACCCATTCCAGTTGAGCATCGATATCATGATGTTCAAAAGAGGGTTCGGGATCGAAAAAGAGAGGGGAGGTCAACGGAACAGATGACATCCGAGGGGCATGGCCGGGAGGATTTTAAACCTCCCGGCCAGCCTGGTACGCGCCTGGACGACCGAAGGACGCGATCGGTGTTGCTTGCGTTTGTGTGCGTTGCAGGCGATTGGGTTGGTGTGTTGGTGTGTGTGTGCATCCCATCCCCGCACGAGCGAGCCGTCCACCCCCCAGAGGGGGGTCATAGTGTCAGGGATTAACGTAACGTTGGCTAACGGCCTGCTCCTTGGAGCGACTGTGTTGCTTCTCAGCCAGCCTGTCCCGCAGAGCGTTGCGGTCGTCGACCTTCTGCATCAAGAGCGTCAGACCTTCCAGGGCCGCGGTCACGAAGACCTCGGCAGCGGTGGATTGACCATAGGAGGAAGCCAGGAATTCCATCTCCTCCATCACGCACTCCCGCAAGGTCAAGTTGAGCTTGACGAAACCGGGAGGCACATACTGGCCTTCCACCTGGCGCTCTATCAGCCAACGAATATACTCGGACTGGGTCATGCCCGAGGCTTCGATTAGCCCTTCCAGCCCTCGTGCCAAGGATTCGGGTATTCGTAGTGAGACCCGAGCATCGCTTATGATCTCACCCCCCACGCAGGACCTGCTTCGACATTTCCCGATGCCATGTTGTAAACGCTAGGGACGTTAGAGCCACCATATTTAGAAAAAAATTGTATGCCAGAGGAGGTTGCGTTGGTCGCAGGCAATACCGAGTGGGGGTAGTTTGTTACTGAACTTGGACACGAAGGCTGATTCATGGGCATGTCTGACAAAGGTATGACAGATTTAAACCTTTCGCTTTGCGCCGCTATAAATACTGAATCCCCTGAAAATCCCGTCGAGGGATCGAAAGAACAACCTGTTGTCGACGAGCAAGTCGATGTTCCATACCTAGTTTCGAAGGTTTAAAAACCTATCGGTCAACGGTCAACGGGTCCGCGGGTCTCCGGTCTGCGGGTCCGCGCAGGCGGGGGCAAAGGACCAAGGGGCCAGGGGGCCTACCACAACCTTATATTCTGTTGACCGATTTTGGCTCCACCCGTAACGGAGGGTATCCATGAGTGTAAAAGTAGCCATCAACGGCTTTGGCACGATCGGCAAGCGCGTGGCCTGGGCCATCACACAGCAACCTGACATGGAGATCGTGGGAGTCTCCAAGACCAAACCCACCTACGAGGCCATGGGGGTCAAGAAGGACAGCTATCCGCTCTACATCGCCATCCCCGAACGCAAGGAGGCCTTTGAACAGGCTGGCTTCCAGGTCAGCGGAACGGTGGAGGAGATGGTAGAGGCCGCCGACATCATCTTCGACTGCGTGCCTGGTAAATGGGGTGCCGCCAACAAGGCCATGTACCAGGCCGCCAAGGTTAAAGCGGTCTGGCAGGGCGGGGAGAAGCACGAGACAGCCGGAACCTCGTTCAACGCCCTCTCCAACTACTCGGATTCCTATGGCAAGGATCTTGTCCGGGTGGTCTCTTGCAACACCACGGGTCTTACCCGAACCCTCTATCCACTGGAGAAACAGTGGGGCATCGACAATGTCCAGGCGGTCATGGTCCGGCGGGCGGGCGATCCCAAGGATTCCCACAGGGGACCGATCAACTCCATCGAACCGGTGCTGAAGGTCCCATCCCATCACGGACCGGATGTCCAGACGGTCATGGCGGGCCTCAACATCCAGACCATGACCGTGAAGGTGCCCACCACCATCATGCACCTGCATTGCAACATCGTCCAGTTCAACAAGCAGGATATCAAGACCCGGGAGATCATCGACGCCTGGGAGGCCACACCCAGGGTCAGGCTCATCGACGGAACCATCGAATGGTCTGACCAGAAATGGAAGAACATGCCGGGTACCGCCGAGATAATGGAGCTTGCCAGGGATCTAGGCTACCCCCGCGGCGACTTCATGGACATCATCGTCTGGCGCGACGGCGCCCACATGAAGGGCGACAAGCTATACTACTATCAGGCCATCCATCAGGAGTCGGACGTCATTCCCGAGAACGTGGATGTGGTGCGAGCCATGTTCCAGCTCGAGGATGACAATGTCAAGTCCATGGAGATGACCGACAAAGCGCTGGGGCTGCGGTAGGCCAGGCAGGCATGACGATAGAATCCGAAATCTAAGCCCTGAACCCTGAGCCGATAGTTTAATAGCCGTTGGCGGCTAAAGACAATCGAGGTAGGTTGATAATATGCAGACCGCCAGGCTGCACAAAGCCGTCAAATCAAATCTTTCCATCCCGCGTAAACTTCTACGCCAGGCTCATCTGGAAGATGTGGAGGAGCTGGAGGCCGAGGTACGCCCTCGGGAGATCAGGATCACGCCCAACAGCAAAAAGCTGGAGGCAAAACCCTTGACCAAAGAGAGCGCCACCTGGAAGTGGGTCGGCAAGGGAAGCGCCGATTTCCACGGCCGGGACCATGATGAGGCCTTGTATGGCTGAATCCAGAGCGATATTTGTTGATACCAGTGCTCATTACGCTGCCTTGAACAATAAAGACAGTAACTATTCCCAGGCGGACACGTTTCTTAAAGCAGCCATTCGAGAGGGATATTTCCTATTCACCACCAATTTTGTCATCGCCGAAACCTATACCCTCATAAGGCGTAAGCTTGGCCATTATATGGCAGTGGGTTACATCGAAGACCTCCCTCTGTTTTGCAATATCATCAGAGTCGAAACCCAAGATGAAGAGCGCGCCTGGTAGATAATCAAACGGCAAGACGACAAGAATTATTCCTATGTGGACGCCACCAGCTTCGCTGTGATGGAGCGGCTGGGACTAATGCGTGCCTTCGCCTTTGACCGCCATTTCCAACAGTATGGCTTTGAGAGGCTGCCTGAGGGAGAATGGACCTAATCCGCCTCCCGCTCGGGTCTAGCGGTATCGGACTCCACCGAGGTTTCACCCTCATCCACGCCCGCCTCCGACTTACCCGCCTCAGGTTCACTGGATTCCGGCTCTCCCGAATCTGCCGGGGCCGCTGGCCGCCACCGCCGCCAACACGCCGCCAACAGAGCCGCGCCCACCCCGAACAACAGCGTCGCCGCCGCCAGGCTGCCCGGGCTGGGTCCGGGGCCCTCGCCTGCCGGATTGTCTTTTACCGGTGGAGGCTCCTCCCGTTTCCTGATTTGAATATGATATGATGGGAAAATGTTGTTGTCTTCTTTGACTTCCTCGATTTTATCATTAGGGTCTAGATAGGCTACGATAATATAATCCCCTACCTGGGCTTCAGGCCAATAAAAACTCAGCGAGTTGATATCACCCTTCATAATCTTACTATCTGTGGTTTGGTTGCCTAGATCGACAAACGAGGTAATAACAGACCAATCACCGCTCCAGAAACGATAATCATAGACTCTTACCCAAATGGTGATATTTGGAACCCCGGAGGCATCGCCACAGAAACCTACCTTAACCGTGATGGTCCGATTGCCTTCCCATTTATCATCGATGGTGATACCAGAGTATGAAGCGACCTCTAAATCGACCATCCATTTGTGGATTGTAAGGGTTTCATTTACAGATTCTGACCAGATTCCCTCGTTGTCTCGGACTCGTAGGCTGATAGAATGAACTCCAGGGCTTAGATTGCTAATGGAAAAAACCTTTTTATCGCTCAACCAACCATCGATATCCGAACGCCATTCATACTTTCGCATCCAAAAGTCGGAGTAGATGCTATAATCGCCGAAGTTACAGCTAGGGACATATCCCGAGCCCTCTAAATGGACCTCTTCCCAGAGGTTTGCAGTCGATGGTGATATGGAATCAATTGTGGCAATGGGTTTCACCCCCACTCGCAGACAGTGGCGTCGGGGATAGGACCAGAGACCATTACCATCCCGAACACTAAAGCTGATCAGATGGGCGCCAGGCGTGGTAAAGGAAAACACAAAGGAACTGTTAAAACTCAGGGTTCCGTCCAAGTCTGAGAACCATTTATAGGCGGAGATACCATCGGAATCGTTACCCGAGCCGACGAAGGTTACTTGTTGAGAAAGGTTGGCAGGAGAGGGTGTGATAGTGTCGATTGTGGCCGATGGAGGTCGATTGACATAAAAGTCCTTGGTCACCCAGGGAGACAAAGCACCTTCATTATCTTGGACCCGCAGAAATATGGTATGGTTGCCAAATTCGAAATAATCGTAGAAACTCATTTCATAGCTGACGGTTGTCAAACCATCATAGGACCATTGGTAATGTTCGATATATCCATCGGTGTCGTTGCCTGAACCCGAGAAACAAGCAGTATTATAAGGAATCCCCATATCCGGGAAGTCGAGCCTGGGGATGATTATATAAGGGGTCCAAATCCATTCTATTGAAGCTTGTGGCAGGGCATTGACCCAAATCTCTATTGAAACCTCTGCTGACCATGTCCCATTGTCGTCCTTGACTTTGAAAAAAATGGTGTGAACACTCGGAGAGAGTTGTGTTGATGAAAAGGAAGCATTTAAACTCAGGTCCCCTTCGATGTCAGAGTACCATAAGTAACCAGTGATTGTGCCGTCGGTGTCATTTCCAGTGCCGATAAAAGTGATATTTTCACCTTCATCACTCAAAGGAGGATATATCGATTCAATAGTGGCGGTGGGTGGTGTGTTCTCACCCTGGACCTCGCTGGCCAATACTAACAACAGGGCCAAGACAATTCCGGTGAATACCATCAGAAACAGAGGTAGAAACCTCATGTCGTTACTATGCGGCTCAGGTACATTAAACTTTTCTCAAAATGGAAGTTGCACACCCTGCAAGACGCTGATTTCACGGAATAACGCTGATTCAAATGAGCCCGAGCCGTGCCCTTCGCTACAGCCCCGCTACCCTCGCCCGCGCCGCCCTGTCGGTGGGTCCAATAAGCCGTCCGCTTGGGGTAGCTGATAAAGATGTCGAATATACCCAGCATCTCTTCGAAACCCAGAACAAGAGGCAAATCATCACTATCGGCAATGTAGGCGGTAGTGTCAATCAGGCCTGTCACTGATGAAAAATCGGTTAATCTGAGTTGTATTTTGGCTATTGTTACTGGTAGAGCGCAGTCCTGTTTGGGCACCACGTCTTGTAACATGGCCTCGCCCATGGGCTTCGTGATAATCTGATTGGCGATATATCTTGGTAATAAGGAGACGAGAGCGCCGGTGTCCACAATGACCGGCTCAGGGCTGGTTAGTCCAAGCTTCGCTTCAAACTGTATGGTACTCATCAGTCGGAGACCTTTGTGCAGAATTTCACCAGTCCGGCCTTCTCGATAAGGTTCGGTTTTGAAAAAGAGTTTGAGGCGGCATCCGTAAAATCCGTGTCTAAATCTTATCGTCCCTCAACCGCCGCCCTCGTCCCCGCCGACCCTCGACCGGCTCACCACCGAGTCTCGCACCGTGGTCTTGGAGCCGGAAACGTAGTCGCCCTCCACCACGATCTGGACCTTGGGATGGAGCTTGATGAGTTCCTCCACTGTGGCGGCGATGAGGGCCAGCAGTTGCTCGTCGCCGGCGATCTCGGCCACCAGCCGGGCCCGGGCCAGGTCGGCGGCGTCCCGGTCCAGGGCCGCCAGATCCTCGGCGGTGAGGCGGCCATCCCTGCCGGCCAGCGCATCCAGTTGGCCGCGGACGCGGCGGGTCGTGGACGCGGCCTCGGCCAGGAGCTTGAAGCTGAGCTTGCGGGCGCCGTCCTCGAAGCCCTTCCCGGTCAACAATCTCAGCACGATGGTGTCTCCCAGTTCGCCCAGAGCCAGGGCGGCTTTCTTTTGCACGCTCTTGTGACTGTCATCCAGAGCCTCGACGAGAGGGTCGACAGCCCGGATGTCACCCAGGCGACCCAATGAAGTGGCGGCATGGCGGCGTACCGAGGTCTTGGGGTCACCCAGGGCCTTGATCAGGGGTTCCAGCGAACCGGTATGGGTCAAACGGCCCAGGGCCTCCGCCGCCCGGGACCGGACCCGGCCGTTCTCGTCCTCCAGGGCTTTGACGACCGCTCCAACGGCCCGCTTCTCGCCCAGTAGCCCCAGGGCCGCGACAGCATTGGCGCGCACGAAATCCTCGGTATCGTCCAGGGCCTTGATCAGGGGGTCCACACCCTTGGGGTGGCCTAGCTTACCCAGGTCCTCGGCGGCCTGCCAGCGTTCGTAATCGGTGCCCTTGGTGAGGGTCTTGATGAGCTTGTTCACGCGTGTCATCGTACACCTGTTCGCTTTCTTGCCCCGGGGCGACCCATGAGAGCCAGGGGCCGCCGCTTCGCTTCTGACCTAAAGGTCCGGTGATATTTACTCTTTATCGCCGCTATTCGGGCAGGCCAATGGATCGCGTGATGGCTCATGAGTCGTAGCTCTCCAGCTCCTGGGCCACTTCCAGCAGAATGCGGAACACCTCCATCAACCGCTGGGGATCATGCTCGTAACCCCGCCGTACGGCCCAGGCCTCCCTGGCATACCAGGTGAACCTCCACCGCCTTAGCTTCAACAATCTGGCCCGGGTCACCGATTGGATGGCTCTTGCCGGTACCAGTGGATCGGCGCAGCAGACCACATAACCGGGATCGAACTCCACGTCACCCAGCTCGACATCGACCAGAAACTCCATGAACTTCGCCAGCTTGGCCATCAACGTCTCACGGAACAGCTCCAGTCGGCCGCCCCGATTCCGGACCATCGAGAGACTCACACGGGTCAGGACAGGACCCCGTTTTTTGAAACAGATATCCAGGCATACGCCATGGTCCTTGTACATGCCGCTCACCCACCGGTTCTGTGTCCCGATGTTGAATGTGATACCCAACTCGTTGGCGAAGCGCCCCCAGGCCCTGTCACTGCGTCGCGTTGAGATATTGCCCCTATCCGCCATCTTGACCCTGCCTGACAAGTGTCTGTGTCTGTGTCGGTGTCTGTGACCGGATCGAAACCATGAATGTCAATTCCAATCACTATCACCTCGGTCTAACAGAATATAAGGATTTGGATGAAACAAGGCCGGAACGAAGGTTGTGATGGGTTCCCGGCATGGTTTGCCCCGACCGGGATCGATTGTGGTCCCGATCAATTATCGGTGTCGTCCTCGGTCTTCGACACGGGACCCTTCAACTCGGCCCCGGTGAGAGAGACAGCCTTATCGACCTTCTTTGGATCATCATGGTCGGTACTGTGGCGATTTACAATGAACTCCTTTATTATATTATTGGTGTACGAACTGGTGGACTAGTAACTGGTTTGGAGAATTTTTCGGACCAGTATCGATACGCCGGGGCAAATACCCTTATCTGCTACCTGGCCCTGGGATCTCCATGGTCGATAAGAAGGGGCCGGACCAGCCCACCCAAACGCAAAAGGGGAAGGAGAAGGTGGCCAGGGCCATCGGCGCGGTGACCGCGGCGGGCATCGGCTACTGGCTGGGCCATGAGCTGGGCGATAAACCGGTGGAACTGGGAGAAGGTTCGGAGCTGGTCTACTACATGGGCGGCAAGGATAGCCCGCCCGATCTCTGGCTGGGCCAGGTCGATGTGGAACCGGGAGACCATGTGCGGGTAACCGGACCTGTCGTCAAGGTGGACCTGTTCAACCCTACAGCGGCCAAAGAGCGGGGATTGGAGCAAAAGCCCGGTGGCGTCTTCACCAGGGTCATCGTCAAGGCCGGACCCGAGGGCTTCCCTTTCTTCTTCATCGGTGACATGACCCGCCGGTTCAAGAAAGGCGAGACCGCCACGGTCTACAGCCGGGTCCTGGGCCTGGATGCCTGGGGTCGCCCTACCGAGCGTTTGGACCTGGGCCAGCGTGGCGGAGCCCACCTGTTGACCGAGGCCAACCTGAGCCCGCCCACTCCCTGGGAGGCCTATGGCCTGGCGGTCGGCATGGGATTGGCGGTGCTGAGGCGAGGCGAGAAGTTGGTTCACCCTAACCCTTTTAATAGCGCCACTGGCTGGCCGCGCCGGTGACACTGAATGCAACCCGGTCACATGGCCTATGATAGGGCTATCACGGTTTTCTCTCCCGACGGACGCCTATTCCAGGTGGAGTACGCCCGAGAGGCGGTCAAGCGCGGTACCACCACCGTCGGCCTGAAGTTCAACAACGGCGTCGTCCTCATCGTGGACAAGCGCATCTCCTCCCATCTCATCGAAGCCGATTCCATCGAGAAGATATTACAGATCGACTCTCACGCGGGTTGTGCCACCTCGGGACTTGTGGCCGACGCCCGGATGCTGGTCGACAGGGCCAGGCTGGAGGCCCAGATAAACAAGGTCAACTATGGCGAGCACTCGCCCATCGAGCCACTGGTGAAGAAGATCTGCGATTTCAAGCAGAACTACACCCAGTATGGCGGCGTCCGCCCGTTCGGTACCGCACTGCTCATCGCCGGAGTGGACAGCGAAGGGGCCCATCTGTACGAGACCGATCCCTCCGGGGCCCTCATGGCCTACAAGGCCGGCGGCATCGGGGCCGGGCGCAACGAGGTCATCGAGGTCTTTGAGGAGAACTACAAGGACAAGATGACCTTCAACGCCGCGACCAAGCTGGGCCTGAAGGCCCTTGACAAGGCGACCGAGAACGAACTGAACCCCCAGGCCATCGAGATCGCCTTTGTTTCCACCACCGAACCATTCTCTCGCCTCCCGGTCAACAAGGTAACCACCGCGGTCAAGAACGCCCAGAAGTAGGGTGTCGCCATGGTCTCTCTGGATGAGGCCGTCACCGCCCGCTATGAATCCGGTGGACACCGTTTCGAGATCCTTATCGACCCGGAGGTGGCCTACAACTGGAAGGAGCATCCGGTCAATGACGTCGAACTGATCGAATCCCTGGCCGCTGACGAGATCTGGAAGGATGCCCAGAAAGGGGATCGGACCTCGGAGCAGATGCTGAAAGATACTTTCGGCACTGATGATCTGGTCACCGTGGTCAAGGTGATCCTGGAGCAGGGGCACCTGCAGCTCACCACCGAACAGCGACGAGAGATGGTGGTCACCAAGCGCAGGCAGGTGGTGGCCCATATCGCCCGCAACGCCATCAATCCCCAGACCAACGCGCCCCATCCCCCATCCCGTATCGAGCAGGCGCTGGGTGAGACCTCTCTGGTCATCGACCCCTTCAAAACGGTGGAAGAGCTGGTAAAAAAGGTATTACCCGATCTACGAGCCATCCTACCTCTGCGGTTCGAGAAGGTCAGAATGGCCATCATGCTGCCCGCAGCCTATGTGGGAGCTTGCCATTTCGACGTGATCAACTCGGGACAACTGATCAAAGAAGAGTACAAGAAGGATGGAAGCTGGATAGGTGTCATGGAGGTCACGGCAGGGGACCAGGCCGAACTGCTGAGCCGTCTGGGCAGCCGAACCCATGGCGAGGCTATGACCAAAGTATTAAAATAGCCCATTGTTCTGGTTCACCGCACGCTTTTTAAGTGCCAAGAGAGAGATTCGCGACGTGACGAATATGGAACAACTTGATACAGATACCTCAAATCGTATAGATAATGATGCCAATGAAACTCCCTCGGACCCGAAGAAGCAGATGGTAATACCCGGCGACCAACTCGCCTCCGCCGACGACTTGAAGGCGGGCAAGGGTGTCTACCGTGAGGCCTCCAGCCTGTGGGCTTCCCAGGTGGGTTTCAGATCGGACAGATCGCAGTTTGTCAATGTGGTGCCCTTCAACGGCGGTTACCGACCCCGGGTGCAGGACAATCTCATATGCCTCTGTATCGGCCAGAACCCCAGCTCATGGCTCATGGACATCGGCGCCTCCCATCCTGCCACGATGCATGTGACCGAATCACCCTGGCGTGTCGATTTCGGCGACACCGGCCGCTTTCTGGCCATCGGTGACGTGGTCTATTCATCGGTGCTCCTAGTGGACGAGATCGGCCATCTGCAGGTCTCAATGAAGGGGCCCGGTTTCCGCAAGCTCTACGGCGGGACCCTGGTCAAGGTATCACCCTATACGGTACCCCGCATCATCGGCCGTAACGGCTCGATGGTGAACATGCTAAAAGAGTACACTCAGACCCGGATAATCGTCGGACAGAACGGTTGGGTATGGGTGGACGGAAAACTAAAGAACATGCAGGTCATCAAAGCCGCCCTCAAGCTCATCCAGAAGCAGGCGTTCTCCAGTGGCCTTACCAACCGGGTAAAGCTCTTTCTGGAAGAATCCGAAACGGCCTAGGAGGTTTTATTATGGGCATGGAATCAGATATTGAACTACTTGACAAGAACGGATTACGCCTGGACGGACGCAAGACCGACCAGATACGGCCCATCACCATTGAGGCCGGAGTATTGAACCAGGCTGTTGGATCAGCCTACCTGGAATGGGGCGGCAACAAGGTCTACGCGGGCATCTACGGCCCCAAGGAGGCCCATCCCCGCCACAAGCAGAAGCAGACCCAGGCCATCATCCAATGCCGCTACAATATGGCTCCCTTCTCGGTGGAGGACCGCAAACGACCCGGTCCCGACCGCCGTTCCTCGGAGATATCCAAGGTGGTGGGCGAGGCCCTGGAGCATGTGCTCTTCCTGCAGCGATTTCCCAGAGCCGCCTTCGAGGTGCAGA
>CAYSUX010000035.1:0-16901 GCA_964434315.1 uncultured archaeon | reverse complement strand
GGTCGGACGTGTCCTGATATCGTCAATCGGACCAAGTGAGGCCAATAATGAGAAGACGAGGCAAACGCGGACCAAGATCGCTGGGTACCCACCATCGAAAACCCACCTCCAAGAGGCTAGTGAGCATGCTCGACCTATCCCGGATCGACCATTTTCGCTACTTTGCCAGGGAGATGTTCGAGGACTCTGATATCGACCCCAAGGTCTGGAATCCGCTGCTGGCGTCCCTCATCGCCAAGGCCAGCACCGCCGGTATCAATGATGCCAGGGATTATGTAAGGGCAAGGGAGGATGAAGGCATCCTGAGCTCCGACCTGGCCCGGAACCTCATGCGGCTACTGGACCGCAACAAACGTTGGCGATAGACCCACCAACGCTCGATCCATTATTCATTAAACGGGGTCTATCGGGAATCTATGCCCAGCTCCCGCAATCGTTCCGGGGGCACCACACCGTTCTCATCCCAGCCTCGCAGCTCGTAATAGCTATCCAGGCAGGCCTGTTGGTCCTCGGTCGATACAAAGGCCGTACAGCCTTTGGCGGGCCCGGTGGGCAACGGATCATGGAGGTGGCGATGGGAGAGGGTGTCATGGGAGCGGTCGATGCCCAGGGTGTTGTTGAAGGCCCTGGTCAGCGACCAGATGCGCTCGCCGGCCGTCACGATATCGTCGGCGGTAAGGCCAAAACCGGTGATGGCGTTGAATAGCTCGCGCGCTCCGTCAACACCCAGATGATCCCAGGCAAAGGTGCAGGCGATGTAGCAGTCCCGGGCCACCTTCTCGTTCTGGGAGGCGATGAGAACATCCATCATGCCCGCAGCGGGCTCGTCTGGGATCTTGCTGGTCAGAACCCATTCTCGAAGGTGTGAGGCCCCGATGTCGGCTGTGGCATAGGCCATGCCGTTGGTGAGCTTGCCCCTGGGGTCCCAGGCCGGCACCTCCAGCCCCTTGACATGTACCGCCCAGCGGTGACTCTCGCCGCCGATCTCCCGGGAGGCCTGCCGAACGCCCTGCGCCAGTATCTCACCGACGCCCTCGCGAGAGGCGATGAGCGGTATCAGCTCACGGGCGGCAGCCGCGTCACCGAAACGGTAGGGCAGGTCCAGCAATCCCTTCTCGGCACATTCCAGGGCGAAGCCGATGACCCCGCCCGTCGATATCGTGTCCAATCCCAGGTCGTTGCAGAGCTGACCATACTCCATGACCGAGCCAGGGTCGGCGATACCCAGGTTGGAGCCCAGCAGACCGATGGTCTCGTACTCGGGGCGGTCGGCGCCCTTCTCCTTCCCTTCCTCTTTTTCCTTATTTTTCCCTATTTCCTTCCCCTTCTTCTCTTTCTTCTCCTCCTTCCCCTCTGCCACCTGCCCGGCGCAGGCCAGTATACAGGGCTTGCAGCAGGGCTCGGACCTTATGTCGAATCGCTCGTGGACCGCCTCGCCGGTCAGCGAGCCGATGCCCTCGAACTGGGCTGCCTGGTAGTTGCGGGTGGGGAGTCTGTCAGTGGAGTTGGCGTACTCCGGGCTGCGCAGGGTCCCGTAGGTGAAGAAAGGGTCGCCAGATCTCTTGCCATCCATGGCGGTGGTGTTGAATCGGCGAATCAACTTTTTATACTGCTCGTCGTGAGCGGGTCTCATCGGGATATGGCCTTCGACGGTGACGGCCTTGAGCTTCTTGGCTCCCATCACGGCCCCGACACCGCCCCGGCCCGCGGCCCGCCTGTAGCTGGAAATGGCGCAGGCGATGGGTACCAGCCTCTCGCCGGCGGGGCCGATGGAGAGCACCCGGGACCCGGGTCTCTCTTTCCTTATCGACCCTTCACATTCGCCGGTGGTCCGACCCCACAGCTTGTCAGCCCGGGCGAACTCGGCCCCGTCAGGGGTCACATGGACCGTGACAGGCCTGTTCGCCGTCCCGGTCAATAGCAAAGCGTCGAAGCCGGCCTGTTTCAGGACATGGCCGAAATCGCCGCCGAAGTAGGTATCCAGAAATATCCCGGTGAGGGGCGAACGGGTGACGACCACCGCCCGGCCCGCCGAACCGATGGTACTGCCCTGGAAGGCTCCGGCGGCGATGATCAGCGGGTTGTGAGGCCCCAGGGAATCGGCCCCGGCCGGGAAGTTGTCGACGAGCAGCCGGGCCCCCAGCCCCTTGGCGCCGATGTATTGCCGCAGGGTCCTGTGAGGGATGGCCTCCACCGCAAAATCCAGGTTGGTCAGATCTACCCGTAGCAGCCGGCGGGCATAACCATTCTCCAGTCTCTCGAGAGGATCCGATATCGAATGGGGCATAAGACCGACAATGGGATGATTGTCTAAAAGAGCGTATGTCCGGGAGAATGGATGAACCGGTGCACATCGACCACAGAACACGGTAACACACAGTAACACCGATAACACACAGTAACACCGATAACATACAGTAACACCGATAACACACAGTAACACCGATAACATACAGTAACACCGATAACACACAGTAACACCGATAACAAACAGAACACTCACTGAGTTGAAAAGAATTTTTACGATAAACTACATTAAGGAGCGGGTCCTTTAGTTTGCACATGGGTACGGAGGTCCCCACAGAACGTGTTAGGTCTACCTGTCCCGGACCAAGGAGCCTGACGAGGTGGACAGGACTGGCGCTATTGGTGTTCATGGCCCTGTGGGTCGGTATGAACCAGCCTGTAGGGGGTGAGAACGCTCCTCCGGAACTCACACAACTGGAACTTTCGGACAACCAGGTCTACCGGGGTCAAAATATCGGTCTGATCCTCAACGGTACCGATGACAACACGACCCGGGAGAACCTGACGGCCCAGATCGAGCTCACCGGTGGCCGGGTCAATGTCGATCTATCCATATATCCGGCCAGTGATGATATCGTATCCATAGCCCTCTCGACCGACGGTGAGTATGTGGTGGCCGGCTCCAGGGACGGGACGGTCCAGCTCATCAGGCAGGGTCAAGATGAGCCCCTGTGGAACTACTCCACCGAGGGTTCGGTCTACTCGGTGGACATCTCGGGCGACGGGAGGTTCGTTGTAGCGGCCTCGTATGGCGGCTCTCTCTATCTGTTCGAGCGTTCGAGCGATATCCCTCTGTGGAACTTCTCGGTCGGCGGTTACCTGTTCCCGGTGGCCATCTCCAAGGATGGCAGCCGGATAGCTCTGGGGGGTTCGGGTAACCGGCTCTACCTCTTTGACCGGGACAACAGCACACCGAGATGGGACTTCACCGCCGATGACGCCATCACCTCCATGGCCATCACGGCCGACGGAGACCATCTGGTGGTCGCTTCCTACTTCGGGGTCTTCTATCATTTCGACACCGATACCAGCACCCCGCTATGGGCCAACACGACCAATGAACGGAATCCCGTGGTGGATATCTCCGATGACGGGGCCTACATCATCGCGGGCTCTTATTTCTATGGCGATACCATCTTTCTTTTCGGGCAGGCAAGCAATGTCTCCATCGAGAGCTACGATCTGGGCCATACCCTGAGGTCATTGGCCATCTCGGCCAGCGGGGACCTGATCCTGGGAGGTTCACTGTTCCCGGACAACACCATCTATCTGTTCTCCCGCGAGAACACATCCGAGGTCAGGGAGTACCAGATCAGCCATACGGTCTACTCAGTGGCCATTTCCGACAACGAGGAATTCATCATTGCCAGCTCGGCGGACGATCGGCTTTTCCTTTTCAGGACCAACGACAGCTTGCCTGTATGGACCCATTCCACGGATGGGACCGTGATAGAAGTGGGCATCTCGGCCAACGCAGACATATTCGCCGCCGGTTCCTATGACAACCATACCTACCTTTTCGACCGGTGGCAAACCGATTTGGTCCTGATACGGGTGGACGATCACTGGGAGGCGACAATAGACGCCCCGTTGTCTTTTGAAACCGGCGACTACACCCTTCGGGCCCGTCTTGTCGATGATGAGGGGGTTACAAGCGCGTGGAACCACATCAACTTCAGGATCAGGAACTCCCCTCCCCTGGCGGTCATCGACACCATCGTTCCAGAGCCGGTCCACGACACCCAGACCATCACCCTCATAGGCCATGGCACCGATATCGACGGAAGCGTCCTGGGACATCGCTGGACCTCCGATATCGACGGTCTTCTGTCCATCCAGGCCGGCTTCATGACCAAACTCTCATCCGGCGAGCATACCATCACCTACAGGGTCATGGACTCGGATGGTGAATGGTCCGACGATGTGACCGTATCCCTCGATGTTCGAGCCAACGCCCCTCCGGTCCTGGACCATCTCGTTCTCTCGGGATCCCATGTCGGCCGGGGACACAACGTGACCATTTCCCTCAAGGGTCACGATGAACTGACCGGCGATGAGGGTCTGGTCCCCTACCTGGAGTACAGCCCTCCCCTGTCCCAACCTGTTCTCGACCCTCTGATATCGAGCCATGAGGTTGGTTACACCCGTTCCTCGGCCATCTCGGCCGACGGCGAATATCATGTGCTGGGCACCGGGAGTGTCGATGAAAAGCTCCAACTATTCCGAAGGGGGCAGGCAGAGCCGGTCTGGACCTACCAGGCCGATGACGACATAAACGCCGTTGATATCTCGGCTGATGGCTATTTTATCGCCGCCGGTTCCAATGATGCTGTTGTCTACCTGTTCGATAGACTGGACCACAGGCCCCGATGGACCTGGACCCTGGAGGAACTTGTCATGGGGGTATCCCTATCGGCCGATGGTAGCTATCTGACGGTGTGGACCACCATGCGGTTCTATCTGTTCGATGTTCTGGACGGATCCCTGGAATGGGATGTGAGAACCATTTCCGCCCTGCACAGTGTGGCCATCTCTGCTGGCGGTGGTTCGATAGCTGTTAGCACAATCGACGGCAAGGTCTGTCTCTACTCTCCCGATAGTAACCAAATATTATGGGAAAAGACCTTCGGGGCCACTCCTATCCTCTCGATGAGCTCCAACGGTCAGTACCTGGTCGTTACCAAAGACGATTCGGTCCATCTTTTCCAAACCAAGAGCGGTAAGGCCCTGTGGAACACGACCCTGGACAGTCAGGTCTATGATCTGGCCATCTCGGCTGACGGCAGGTTCATCGTGGCCAGCTCGTTCTACGACAATCTCTATCTATTCTCCACTCTCGATAGGAACCCTCTCTGGAACTACACGGCCATGAATAACCTCGAGGTGGCGATCTCGGCCGATGGTTCGTTCATCAGCGCCTGCAACCCTGTCTCAGATCAGCTCCTGTACTTCTGGAATAGTCTGGATGAACCGATATGGAGTTGGACGTCGTCGTATAATCTCAAGTCGATAGCCATGTCAGCCGATGGCTCCCATCTGGTGGCCAGAGGCAACAACAACCTGTACAGCTTCCAGTTCGATCTCTGGACCGACGAGGGGTTATCCGATATCCAATACGCCAACGGGCAATGGCAGGCCGATCTCTCGGTCCCCCTCAACAGCTCACTCTCCAACATCTCCTTCCGGGCCCGCCTGGCCGATCCATACGATGGTCTCTGCCCCTGGTTCTATACCAACAGCTCCCTGGCCGTCGTGAACGACCGACCCCGGGCATACATAGACGAAAACCCTGGATTGGCCCAGGTGGGAGCAATGGTGAACCTGAGCGGCCACGGGATAGACGGGGATGGTATGATAATCGCCAGAAGATGGCTTTCTTCCCTGGACGGTTACCTCTTGGATGATGCCGATATCTCCCTGTCCAACCTGAGCCTGGGTGACCACCTGATCGCTTTCCAGGTCAGGGATAACGACGGGACCTGGTCCGAGCCGGAGACCTGTTCCCTCAGGATAATCGTGAATGGACCACCGGTCACGACGGCCCTGGATATTCTGACCGACAGGATCCCTCGCGGCGAGAACCTGACCCTGATGGCCCGGGGTACGGACGAGGAGGCTCTCAGGGATCTGGCCGCGGAGTTCGGGATAGCCTTCGACGACGACAGGGTCCAGCTCAAGTGGGATACTACCGTACATCTCACGGTGAACGCCCTGGCCATGACCCTGGATGGCCGGTACATCGCGGTCGGGACCCGGGGTAGCTACAACATAACTCATGGCATCCATGTGTTCGAGCGACACAGTCCGGTCCCGCTCTATTTCGTGCATACCTTCTATGGGGTGGAGTCTCTCACCTTCTCACCCGATGGCCGGTATCTGGCCGCTATCTTGGACAATGGATCGGTGGCTCTGTACGAGTTCGGCCTGACCGAACCCCTGTGGATGCCGGATCCCCTTGGTCTCGAATACCATGAGGCCGAGGTGTCGGTATCGGAAGGGGGGCAATATGTCCTTGTCAAGACCCATTACCGGTTCTATCTGTTCCAAAGGGCCAAAGACGCGTACACGATGATCTGGGATCAGAGCATAACCCAGTTTTCCAGGGTGGTCATGGCCTCGGACGGCAGCGCCTTTGCCTATTCCACGTATGGATCGTATGAATGGGTGGTCAGTGTCTGTCTTCCAGGCAATATCGAACCGATATACAACGTCTCCCTGAGTTATCAGGTAGACAAGCTGGCCATATCTTCCGGTGGTCAGTTCCTGGTGGTGACTCATACTTTCAACAGGACTGTGCAATTCTTCCAGCTCGGCGATACCAAACCGCGATGGGTGTTCGAAACCGAAACCGAAACCTGGAAGCCAATCCAGAGGCTGGAGCTATCATCGGACGGGAGGTACCTGGCCTACGTCGCCCTAACAAGTAACTATTCCCATATTCTGGAAGTTCGGGATTGCTCCAACGGCGACTTGCTCTGGGCCTATGCTCCGGGACCCTCCATCGATCGGATAGCCATCTCCAGTGGTGGGAGCTACCTGGCCGTTGGTATCGAAGACAAAGTTCGACTCTATTACAACTGGGATGTGGCCTCCTTTTCGGAGCCGGTCTTTGCCGACGGCCATTGGAGTTCCATCTTTTCATTCCCCACCGACGCCAATCTGGGTCAATATCGGTTCAAGGCCCGCTTTTGGGATTCCATGGGCAAAGTGGGGGTCTGGAAGGAGAGCAACCTCACAGTGGAGCTGATAAACAACCCGCCGGTGGCCATATTCGACATTCCACAACGGATAAACCAGGGCCTTCCATTGCCGGCGAACGGTCTCGATATCGACGGGATCCTGGTTGGCTATCGCTGGCTCTCATCCGTGGATGGCGAGGTGGGCGATGAAGCCTGGCTGGACACCGATGCCCTCTCACCGGGCAACCACACTCTCAGTCTATGGGTATCGGACAATGACGGCGACTGGTCGGCCGGGTCCTCGATGGACCTACAGGTCAACGGCCGCCCCATCGCCACCATCCTGGAGACCCCTACCGAGCCGGTGCGCAAGGGGAGCCTGATATTCCTGAAGGGCGCCGGTACCGACCATGACAGCCCGGGAGGCGTCGTCACCTATCGCTGGCAGATCGGCCCCATCGATCAGACCACCTATCCCAGGGAGATGGGGTTCGATACCGGATTACTGAACGCCGGCAACCACACGCTGGCCTTCCAGGTTCGGGACAGCGAGGGCGCCTGGTCCCACACGGTCGTCACCTGGTTGCTGATAAACACTCCTCCCAGGGCCGTCATGATCGGGCTGGATCACGTTCGGCACGGGGACCGGACCCTGGTGACGCTGTGGGGCGAGGGCCTGGACGAGGGAACCGTGGTGGAGTACCAGTGGCGTTCCGACATCGACGGGTTGCTGGAAGGCCGGGGCGGATTGCTGGTGGTGGACAACCTCAGCGCGGGCACCCATACCCTTTCCCTGAGGGTAAAGGACGACACAGGGCTATGGAGCAACTGGGTCTACTATCCCGAAACACTGGCCGTCAAGGCCCGGGAACCCTCTTTTGCCCCCCGATTCCCCTTCCTGACCGAACCGCCCTTCTATCTCTATCTTTTGCTGGCCTACCTGGTCGTGGTCGGAGTCTGGGTGGTCTCCCGACCCTTGCGTCATCGCTGGCTGGCCGGGCAGGTCAAGAGCCATTCGAAACGCCTCTGGGACCTGCAGGACCAGTACATATCCCTGGGACTGGACCAGGATTTTCCCAGACACAGTTTCCAGAGCGCCCTGGAGCCTCTGACCGACGGCTATTTCTGGCGTTCACGGGACCGGCTCGAACGTCTGGAGAGGGAGGTGGACAGCGCCTTTTCGCTATTTACCCAATGCCATGGCCTGCGCCGGGAGTTGAAAGAAGAGACCAGGGTCCATGATAGACGCATCAGATTGGCCTGCCCGCCCCGCCGCCTGGAACGGCTCGAATACCTCTGGCTGGTCCGGCGATTAAAAGAGCACAAGGAAGAAACCACCCGAACCCTGGAGGATATCAGAGCGGCCAAGCGGTACGGTAGCCGACGACAGGGTATCCCGGAGCCGGGTCTGCGTCACCTGCGCCGTCCACGCCACCGACAGTGCGGTCGCCTGGGGCTCATGGGCCATTCTCTGACCCCCCTGGGACCTGTGGTCGGGAAGAGGAAGAGGACCGGAAAGGGTCGGAACAAAGGGTGAGGCTGGCCATAGATTATGGTGGAGGAGTCCAGAAAAGCCTCAGGTTTGAGCTTCAAGCTCTGCCAGCTCCCGGTCCAGTTGCTGAGGGCTGACGCCCCGCCGTCGCTGCTCCATCCGTTCCCACTCGTGCGGGCTTGAGGGCGAGGTGGAGGTTTAGACCATCACCGAATGTCGGCCCCCCCAGCCCATAGCCGCCGCCAGGCCCGCCCGCTGCTATGCCGGAACCGGGCAAGCTATGGCAGTTCTACAGCATATCGAGAAAATGTTCCAACTCGATACCGCCCTGTTTCAGGATCCGAGCCAGTGTGGATCGTTTGACCGGTCGATGGGCCGGGACCGTAAGCTTCAGGACCTCATGATCTACATGCTTTTGCAATCGGATGTGACTACCACGCTGGCGGACCACGATCCAGCCATCCCTTTGTAGGGCCCGGATAATGCGCGTGTAGTGAAGGCTCGGGACCTTTGTCAAACCATCAACTCTTGGACCATAGCACCCTGTTCGAGAACAATATCGTCCTCCACAGGTTCGAGATAGAGCTCGATGGCCTCCTTGATGTTGGCCAGGGCCTCCTCCTTGGTATCCCCTTCGCTGATACAGCCCGGCAGGGATGGAACATAGACGGTGTAGCCGCCTTCTTCGCTGGGTTCCAGGACGATCTTCAGATTCATTACCATGGGATTGTTCTACATCTATTAATAGAAATCTGTTGTGTCTGTTCAATGTCCAATGTTTGTCCATCGTTGTCCAATGGGATACATCCCATCCAATCCAGTCAATACTGGAATATCGGGTCACAACCGACGATAATCTATTGTTTTTGCAGCCAGCTTTAACGCAGTAAGATATGGATCTGGTCCTCTACCTTCTGCTACACAGACACCCACGCCACGCATATGGTGGTAGCCGTGGCGGCCCCGCCCAGTGCACGCGGTCGCCATCAGGCCCGCCACGCCCATAGCCGTCACCCGGCCCGCACGCCGCTATGCCGGAGCCGGGGCCTCATGCTGCGCGCCCATAGCCATGGATGGACCCACGTCTGCGACAGCCGCAAAGCCAGTCACGTTTCTTTCCCGGTTTTTCGGTATTCGATTGAAACAATACAACGAATCCTTCACTTGTCTCCCGAGTCGTTCTCGGTGAACTCTGTTTCCCCAACCTCATCCACGCCCACCTCATCCACGCTTCCCCCATCCACACCCACCTCATCCACGCTATCCTCATCATCGTCCTTGGCGACGCCCCTTTCCCCAACCTCCACAGCCAGCAACGGATCCTCGGCCCCGGCCTCCTCGAAGCCCTTGGCCCGCAGGCGGCAACTATCGCATTCGCCGCAGGGCCGGTCCCCGCCCTCGTAGCAGCTCCAGGTCAGTTCATACGGCACGTTCAGGGCTATCCCGGTCCGGATTATCTGGGCCTTGGAAAGATGGATGAGAGGGGCCTCGATGCGCGGGGGATGGCCATCGATGCCGGCCTTGGTGGCCACGCCGGCCAGAGCCTGGAAGGCCGAGATGAAGGCCGGACGGCAATCCGGGTAGCCCGAGTAATCCAGGGCGTTGGCTCCGATGTAGATAGCCTCGGCCCGGCGAACCTCGGCCAGGGCCATGGCCAGACCCAGCAGGATGGTGTTGCGGGCCGGCACATAGGTGACCGGGATGTCGGATACATCCTCCAGGCCCGGCAGGCCCGACAGGTTGTTCCTGGGCACCGGGATGGCCGGGTCGGTCAGGGCCGAGCCCCCGATGGCCGACAGGTCCAGCTTCAGCCGGGTCAGCGGGACCTTGTAGTGGTCGGCTATCCTTCCGGCGGCTTCGAGTTCCTTTTCATGACGCTGGGAATAGTCGACGCACAGGGCCTCGGTGTCGTATCCGGCCTCGGCGGCGATGGCCAGGCAGGTGGACGAATCGAGACCACCCGACAGGAGGACCACGGCCACGGACGGGGCATCCACAGCAGCGGTCAGATCATTGTCCATGTTTCTTGAAAGGACCAGGCCTTAAAAGCAGACCACCGTTGCCGGGGGTCATGGAGCCCGTTGACGTACAGGCCCTGCGCCTGCATGGCTCGTTCAAGCTCTCCCGGGTGGGCATATCCAATATCCACAAACCGGTGATGGTCAAGCGCAAAGGCCGGACGATACAACTCACCCCCGAGCTGGAGATCGCCGTGGACCTGCCGGCCAGCCAGAGAGGGTCCCATCTTTCCCGCAATGCCCAGGCCGTCGGAGCCCTGGTGGACGAATCGGTGCGTGAACCGGTGGATGGGCTGGAGGGGCTCTGCCGGAAACTGGCCGAACGGCTGCTGTTGTTGCACGAATATGCCAGTCTGGCCGAGGTGAGGGCCAAGGCCGATTATTTTCTGGAACGCACGTTCGCCGGCAAGACCTCCCTGGAACGGTACAAGCTCATAGCCAACGCCGTGGCCAGCCGGGAGGGGACCAGGTGCCAGATCGGGGTCGAAGTGCTTGGTATCACTGCCTGTCCGTGTGCCATGGAAGGCACGCGGGCCATTGCCGGGGTTTCTGACGGGGCCTATATAAGCCACAACCAGCGAAACCTGGCCAGTTTGATAGTGGAACAGCCCGAGCCGTCCCAAGTGGAGGCCGACCATCTCATCGACATCGTCGAGGGCGCCCTGTCGGGTCCGACGTTCGACATCCTGAAGCGGTCGGCCGAGGCAGCCCTGGTCATGCAGGCTCATCGTAACCCCAGGTTCGTCGAGGATGTCGTTCGACACATACTCTCGCGCTTGCTGGAGCGTTATCCCGACCTGCCGGATGAACTGACGGTGCAGGCCTCCTCGGTCGCCCAGGAATCGATACACAAGCACGAGGCCTTTGCCGAGCGGGTGGCCACCATCGGTGAACTGAAGGCCTAGACCCATTTGACTTTGACCGGTTCGAACAGGAGTCGGATAGAACAAGAGGCTATGCTGAGAGCCTGACCCAGACCAGGGAACCTGACCCGGACCAGGGAACCTGAACCAGACTAGATCCACAGGAACCGAACATAACCGAACACAACCGAACATAACATAGGAACCGAATATAGAACCACATCCAATCACACCGGGCAGGCTCAAAGGCCTGTTATATGTGGAAAACCCGCGATAGCTTTTTGTGGTAGGTGGTGATTTGAGGTTTATATGTCGAGAACGATCAGCCCCCTGCTAGCCATCACCACACTGGTTCTGCTGACCTTTGCCAGCACCGGCTGCGTCGAGGTTGATCTGGCTCGCCAGCTAATGGACAAGTTCGTGCCCGAGAAGGAGTGCGAGTACAAAGACAATGTCCTTCGGAAGCAATCAGGGAAATTCGTACCCGAGTCGGACCAGGACCTCGAAGAGATCGTCGCTGCGTTGTCCGGGATCCCCGGAGATCCTACCAAGGCCGCCGGGGTCTTTGAGAACATATCCTGGCGCCATTTCGTGTACAGTTTCAAACTTCCCGAAAAGAGTCGCAGCCTGAGCATCTCCGTGTTGGTCGATTGGCAAAACGCTGGATCCGATGACAATTACATCGGCGGTGATGTCACAGTGGTGGTCACCGATCCCAATGGCAATGTGTGCACCGACTGTGACGTAAATGAACCAAAACTTCCAGACATTTCAGGCGATCCTATCAAAGATCCCATTATCCGGATATATCCTCCTTCACCCATACCGGGAGAGTGGAGCATCGATGTGAGCGGTACCGGCCTGGATGGGATCTTCGGTGATTTTATCTACAGGGGGGACTTCACGGTCATGGCCCACGCCAAGACATTTGTGAAGGATTCCTGCAAACTCGACTGAAGCTTCCATTCGACCTGTGAACTGTTATTGTTATTAGTATTGTTATTGACCTTTATTGCTCATCCTATCAGTGTCTTGACCCGTTCGAAAGAGCGGTCGGTGTTGGATATTATGGTCGTTTAGATCACTGAACTGCCCAGTTCAAGAACCTATCACGCAGCTCCTTTGGTGGACCGACTGGGACGATCGGCCAGGACGTTCGCCCAGGATTTTTGACCAGGACCTTCAACCGAGGATGCCTGTGCCCCAGGCCAGGGCAATGGCGCCCACGACCATACAGTAGGGCGCGAAACGATAGAGGACCCGTTTCCGGATAACGACCAGCAAGAGCTTCAGGCAGATGGCGCCAACGATCATGGCCGAAAGGGTCCCGGCGATCAACGAGGCATATCCCACCTCGGAGCCCAGGTCCTCGTAGCCGCCCTGGTAGAGGCTCAGGACCGTGGCCCCCAGGATAGCGGGGATGAAGAGCAGGAACGAGAGTCTGGCCGCCACCTCCCCTTTCAGGCCGGTCATGAGACCTGTGGCGATGGTGGAACCCGAACGGGAGATGCCGGGAATGACCGCCAGACCCTGGACCAGGCCGATGAGCAGCCCATCCTTCAGGGTCACGTGATGGGTCTTGCGCTCCTCGGTCGGTCTGCGGGTGCCCATCAACCAGACCCCGGTGACCATCAGGGCCAGGCCCACCGAGGTCAGGCTCCGAAGCTGCTCTTCCAGATAGATGGCGAACAGGAGACCCAGGAACACCGTGGGCAAGGTACCGAGGATGACCGCCAGGCCAAGGCGCATATGGGGTTCCCTCTCGATCAGGTCGGCCAGCTTCTGACCCCTGGCCAGGGCCATGGTGCCTTGCAGGAACTCATGGCCCACCAGCAGGATATCCTTGCGAAAGAAGACACAGACCACCACCAGGGTTCCCAGATGCAGGGCGATATCGAAGATCACCGGCGGCTGCTCCCCGGTAAGGTGCTCGAAGATGACCAGATGGCCACTGGAGCTGACCGGGAGCCATTCGGTGAGGCCCTGGATGATGCCCAGGAGGATGGCAGTGACGATATCCATTGGTGCGGCCAGACCCACACCCTCAAAAGGATTTTCGCTCCACCCTTCGAACCCGGGACTTCCGAAGGCTATTTATCAGCTATCTGGGTTGTTCCAACCAATGGCGGTCCCTGCCTCCCCTTCCATGGTGGAATGCCCCAAGTGCTTTCACAGCTTCAAGACACGGGCCAAGCCCGGCAGTCGGATAGGCTGTCCCATGTGCGAGAGATTCTTCCAGATGGAGGAACCGTCACCCGGACCCAAGGCGCCCAAGGAAGAGGGGACCGGACCTGGAACCGCTGACCGGACCGATGTTCCAGAGGTCCCAGAGGAAGAGGAGCCGGAGGCGGCCAAGCCAGGGGAAAAGACCCAGGCCGTTTTGACCGAAGAGGGATCAGAACCCGCCCCAAAGGCCGATACAGAGGCGGCTTCGGACAGTGAGCCGGAAGAGGACCTGGAAGAGGACCTGAAAGATATCGACGACGACAAAGGGGATATCGCAAAAAAAGATGAAGAAAAGGAAGATGTGGATGACTGGGGAGATGAGATAGAGCTTCCCCCGGAACCGGAGCCCACGCCGAAAGTGAGCCTGCCCGCTCCGTCGGTTCCGGCCCCGTCCCCGTCCCGAACCCGAGTACCCCCTTCAACCCGGACCCGGGAGTCCATTTCGACCCGGACCCGGGAGACCGACCTGCCAACCACCGCCCTGACCCTGGCCCGGGATGTGACCAGGGCCTACCGGGACACCAGCGTGATCGACCTTGCCCGCAAGCCTCTGACCAGGGTCCAGCTCGCCGCCCTGCTCCTGGTGGGAGTCTTCTTTCTGGGTGCCGTGACCACCATGACCTATGCCTGGAGAGCCTACAGTTGGGAAGACCCCCTCTCCGGTGAGGGGCCCATCACTCTTCAGTTGAATATCCAGGATGATCTGGGCAACGAGCTGGATAACGCCCAGGTCAGCATACCGGCACTGTCGATGATCGACGATTCGAACCACGGAATGGTGGTACTGCACCAGTTGCCGGCCGGCGACCACACGGTCCTGATCTCGAAGGAGGGCTACAGCAATGTCACCCTGCGTGTCACACTGAGGCCCCAGACCGATGATCAGAAGACCATCATCCTTTTCGAGAATGGCGAGGACATCCATATTGACGACCGGGAGGATATCGATATGCCCAGTCCGGGGATGCTGTACATTCTGGCGGTCATATTCCTGCTGGGTTCACTGGCCGCCTTCACCGCCGCCAGCTTTTCCTTCCAGCGCATCCGGTACCGGATGACCCTGGGATGCGGTGTGGCGGCCATACTCTCCTACGGCTTTCTGCTGGGCAGTGGCCTGGCTCTCTTATCGGTGCTCCTGTTGATCCTGGCCCCCAACGAGTTCGAGACCCCGGATGAGAAGCCTTCCGATTCCTGAGTCCGATCCACAGCGTTCTTATGTTTTCTTTGTGGTATATGAGGTATGGAACATGGAACCGCAGAGGGTCAGAGCACCGGGTGATCGGTTCCCTTTTCGCTGATGGCAAGGTTCCGACCGTAGTTGTAGGGCCGTGCGAACTTGAGATTGGATAACAGGAACATCTGGGTCGTGGGCTTGGAGATCAGGTGACCTTCGGCCTCGAAGGAGCGGGTCAGGACATTCAGGGTCCCATGGAAGGATTCCACATCCCTGAAGAGGAATATGGCCACTCCCTCCTGTTTCTTCTCGAAATAGATCAGGGGGGTCTGGTCGAGGAGCGTCTGCGTGGCCTTCCGGCGATCTTGGATCCTGGAGCCGGGAGCGAAGGGGAACCGGACCAGGACCCACAGGGAGAATCCCAGAGCGGTGGGCGAGACCATTCGTCTGGGAACCATCGCTTCCAGTTCGAGAAGCTCCTCCCTGATCCTCGCGACGGTCGAACGGCTCATACCGGTCTGTCCGGCAACGCGGCTGTTGGAAGCCGAGGGTTGATCCACCAGGATCGATATGAGGCTCCTCTGACGCCGGCCCAGCTCCAGGGGTTCCCGGTTCCGCTGAGCCTGGGGGATGGAGGCGGGAAGGCCCAGGTCCCTTCGAACGACATTGGCCCAATCCAGGTTGGCGTGGATCCGGGTGAGGGCCAGGGGAAAGAGATGGAACCTCAGGCTTCTCTCGTCAAGATAGCGGCCCCTGGAGTAATGGTACTCGAAGAGATCGATACGGGATTGCAGCTCGGTCAGGTTATGGCCGTAGGCCATGGTCACAAGTTTCTCGGCATCGGACATGGTGAAGAAGTGGGCATGGGTGCCATGGATCCCCTTCCAGGATTCACGACGGACGTCGAAATCCACCGAGGCTGACAGGGAACCCCGGGCCATCATCAGCACCTCGAAGCCCAACCGATGGAGATCGGGCAGCATGAGGTCATGGTAGGCCCGCTTCCTGCGCAACTGTGATTTGGTGGAAGCCAGGGTGGAACGATTCATTCCCAGTCTATCGGCCAGCTCCCTGTCGGTTCGGCCGGGATTCTCGACCAGACCCAGGAGGAGCTGCTGCTCGGTGGGATTCAGGCTTCGCATCAACTGTTCAGTTATACCCTTCTAATAAACATTATGTTGGATTGATTGACATATTTTCCCATTAATATTGCACAATTTGTTGGAATTTTTCTGATATTCCCGACAATGTTAAATATGTAAAAATAGGTCCGCATACCCCATTCCCGGAGCTTCTTCCATGCTAGACCAAAAGAAAATGGCCCCGGCCCTGCTTGGCCTCATCCTGCTGTTGGTGGCGGGCATCGTTGGCCTGGTGAACCGTTCCGCCTTTGACCTGCCCGATGACCTGGACGAGTCCCATACCCTGACCGGAGAGACCACGTTCGTGAACCGGGACCATTTCTTTCCCTACGAATTGGCCTTCAATCCCGTATACAACGGCACCGGCGCCAGCACCCTGAACAGCACCTACACCACCCAACGGGAGCTGTCCATCAAAAGTGCGGGCGATGAGGACGACTTCAATATCTACGATTACAACAACACCGTCGTAAAACAGCCCACCTTTCTCATTGATGTCAACGGCGGCGGGGTAGAGGGCGGGATCGCCGAGGTGGACTTCGGCAACGGTCCCATGACCTTTCCCTTCGAGCCCTATCAGAGCCACCTGACCAGGATGTACCTGAACAAGGAGGATTGGCACTACCAGGAATCCGAGTACACCGACAACCACACCGGCTTTGCCCGTTCGGTCATGACCCACCATCTGGAGAAGAGGGATTACCGGCTCTATGTTGGCAACCTGAAGGAGGCGCTACCGGCCATCTACGACGGAACCCGGGACATACAGGGATTGGAAGGGTATGCCTACCGCCTGGAGTACACCTGGACGATGCCCTTTCCGGTATACGCCACCAACACCACCACAGCCTTCCTGACACTCAACGAGATATCGGTCGAGGTCCATGAGCCCACCCTGGGGATACTCCTGGCCCAGTCGGATGTCATCAACTACACGCTGACGGTCTACGGTCAGGGACCGCCTCAGGAGATTTTACTCTACCGGGAGGTCTCCAGCTTC
>CAYSUX010000034.1:0-16951 GCA_964434315.1 uncultured archaeon | reverse complement strand
AAACTTGGCGACAAAAATGAGTCTTCCCTGAACCATACGGGCCTATGACAAATTTCTCTGCTGAGCTACCTAATCCTGCAAGTCTTTTTTCTAGATATATTTTCTTCAGTTTTGCTATGGCTTTTTCATATCCGTGGCTGAAATAGCTACATCCCTTTTTAGGCGAATGTCCATGTTCAGAAATTTTATTTATCATGGATATTATTTCATTTTTCCTGGCCATTTTATTCATCTCCTTCAATGTGTACCAAAGCAACTCTTGTCATTGCTTTCAACAAATACCTTTTATATTCTTCTCCAGCTTTTTGATTTAATACCTTATTCCCTATCTCAAGCAATTCATTTCTAATATCAATTTCTAGCCCACACTGATTGGTTAGCTCATTAATATGCATAGAAATCTCTTTTAAAAAGGCTGATCGATCATAGAATATGTTCACACTTGTGTTGTTAATGACTGGCCATCTCCAGGGTTGTGCATATCCGTTATCTAAAATTCTTAGTCTCTGGCCAAGCGCCTGGTACCCTTCGCTAGCCCTTTCTACAAAACCAGGAAGAACGGTGTAGATAACGAGTACTCCTTCCATGCCTCGATTTGATGTTGAATCAACGAGTCTTCTCATCAAATTGGCTGCATCCAATACCCTTTTTGGAGGCTTTCTGCCTCGGGACCAAACTAGAGTTTTCTCATTTTCATCGAATAATAAAATAGTTCCTTTCAATCCTGCTTTCCATAAAAAAGTAGTTACGGTTTTGAACACACTCTCCGAATTCCTATTTGACAGCGGTTCTTTCACGCCGGTAATGCCATAATTCCTTAGATTAGAAAGCGCTAGCCTATCACCAAGCAAGTATTTTTTAAGTATGGTCTCAGCATTATGGTTTAAATTGCCTTTTGCCAAATAAAGCATTGCTTTTTTGAAACCGTTATGGGAAAAATTCATTTTTGCGAGTTTATTGAAATCAAAAACTCCTTAGCTTCCCATTAAACGTAGTATGTCAGGAAATGATCTGACCGTTTGTCCCTCTAGTTTCATTTCTATGTTTTGCAAGATATATCTTGTTATAAGTTTCCAATCTTCCAGTTCAAGCGAGCGAGATAGTTCAGTTCTACATACAGCCATATTATTCTCAAGCGCGAGACTGTGTAGAAGATCTATTAAATGGGTTTTTCCAGTACCGTAATCGCCAATGAAAAACTTGCATGTGGAGCCCCCTTGAACGATATAATTATCAACCACTTCTTCGATGAAATACTGTAGGTAGTCACTAGAACCTATATCGATTATTTGCGCCTGTCCGGGACCGGGGATTCCATTTTCACTGACATTGTTGAACGTTTTGATAATCTGTTCTCTTGTCCATTTGCCCATTAATCTTCCCCCTATCTATGCGCCCTTATCCCTGAGAAATATTCGTAACCTCTTTTAAAATCAAGCCCCCCCAGGAGAATGGCTTTTCCTTCACTCTGTGCTTTCTGGCTAGGAACAGAAAAAACATATCGTTGGCCTTCGGGTACTTTAGTTATCTTTTCTCGGTATCTATCCACATTGTATAGGATAGCCCATTCTGGCAAATCCGCATATTTTAGTATCTTTCCGACATTTTTAGTGAACAATTGCCCCCTCATTAGAACCATCCGGAATTCTATAATGAACTCACGTATATCGACGGGAGAATCTACAGATAGGCTGGTCTGTTTCTTCCTTCTATCAGCTTCTTTGAATCCATCACTAAAAGCGGTCACTAGGTGGTTGAACTCTATCTCATATTTCTTCAGAAGGGTATTTGCTTTAGATTCCAATTTGGATATATCATCCGCCGAGCAGATAGAGGTCCAAGTGATCATTGTTTGTCTATTGTACTGGACGCATAGCTTACTTGTTTCCTTTTTCATAATGTATTCAAAATGGTTTACACGCCATCCCTTTTCTGTTTCTTTGACATATTTCATTTCTTTTCTAGATTTGTTAATAAAAGCTGTGATAGCGCTCTGGAAATTTTCACCTCTCACCTTTTTCAATTCTCTTATAATCTCAGTTGATTGCTTCCGCAATTCTTTTATCCTATTGGCAATTGTTTGCCCCGCCGAGATCTTCCCTAAAACTATTTCGAAATTATCCAGAGCTTTGTTATCAATCTTCATTTTTGAGATCTCAATTATCGGTTTGAAAGAATCTGAATATGCCTTCTTCAGTTTCTTCAATTCTGCTTTTTCGTTCATTTTGATCACCACGTCTTTTTCAAAGTTATACCATTTATGGTTATTTAAAATAGTTATACTAGACGTTCTACGACTCTATGATTGTAGTCCCGACTTATTAGGGTTTCTTCATATATATGCTTCTTTTCCGTTAAACGAAGGTACCAATGTCGTCATGAATTTACGGTCTCCTTTTCCAAAGGAAGGTTTTCGTATTGCGTATAACTCCTTATATTATATGCGTAATGAATTGCGGATATACATACTTTGGATACACATACTTCTACTATTATTTTGCATTCGGTTCAGCTCCATTTTAATAATTTTGTCCAGGGTATTCTTGACCTTCCTTATTTTTAGATTGCTGACATGAGTGTATATCTCAGTAGTCTTGCTACACTTATGTCGTGAACTACTATCCCCTAAAGGGGGTGGCGTCCGCTGAGAAATCTGGTAACTATAGCAAGAGAAATATATTAACGTAATGATTATTCCTCGAAATAATATAAATCAGCGTAAATCTGCGTCTAAAGAAACCCCAGGCTCACCCCGAGCACCCCTCTTATCATCCTCTCGCCACGACGCAAGGTCAATTCAGGCGTGACGGTCCTCCGCTGCCGGCTGGTGTGGCTTTGTTGGCTATCGAGGGCTAAGCCGTGGTGGGCCCTCATGGTGGTAGGCATGCGGCGCCTGTGGAGGTAGGGGTTAGGGGTAGTATTGGCTTTTGGTCGGCTGTGCATCTTCGCTGTCTTGCGGTTACCCGAAAGCCGTTTTTCGGTCGTACTTCAATATTCTTATTCCACCAGATAGTCCACCAGGCCGGCCAATATAGCGCGGGCCTCGTTCTCGGGAAAGCCATCTCTGGCCCTGGCGGCGTGGTCGAGGGTCTGCTGGATGCAGGTTTCAACCGGCGCTGGTCGCCTCACTGACCTTCTCTGTAAGCCATTTGTTGATGAGGGTTTCAGTGGACATACCTTGGCGTCGAGCCTGGGATCTCAGCTCCATTGCCAGCTTTTTAGAGACTGCGCAGTAAACCTTTGATGAATCAAGGCTTATCTCCAAGTCTGCGGCATCCTCCATCTGGTTTTCATAATCGGCGGAGCTGTGGCTGTCCCAGAAGCCCCAGAACTCCTGAAGGGTGGAGAAGCGCTCGGGTAGCGGATTATTTGATGAAGCGTTCATTTTGCCTGTTGGCTTTACTGGCTTGGATTTCATCTATAACTCCTCAGTACTCCCGCTCCACCAGGTAGTCCACCAGGCCGGCCAGTATGTCCCGAGCGGGTCCATCAGGGAAGGTGGCCAGCACCTCCCTGGCCCTGGCGGCGTAGTTCAGGGCCTGTTTGGTGCAGGCGTCGATGGCGCCGCAGTCGCGCATGATGGCGACGGCCTGGGTCACCTCGGCCTCGGTGTTGTCGGGCTGGTCCAGGATCTCCTTCAGGCGGGTGGCCTGGGCAGGGGTAGCCTTCTCCAGGGCGGTGAGCACCAGCAGGGTCCGTTTGCCCTGACGAATATCCGAGCCGGTGGGCTTGCCCAGCTTCTCTTCGGACACGGTGGCGTCGATGATATCATCCCAGATCTGGAAGCCCAGGCCGACTCCCTCGGCCATCTCGTAAAGCGACCGGGACCGCTCCTCGGTGGCCCCGCCGATAAAGGCCCCGGCATAGGCTGCCAGGCCGAAGATGACCGCGGTCTTGCGCCTGACCATCTCCAGGTAGTCGACGGCGCTTACCTGGGCCTGGGTCTCGAAGTCCATGTCCATCTGCTGGCCCTCGGCGATGATGACAACGATGTCGGCCAGCTTCTTCACCAGGTGAGCCACCCGATCGGCCTCGCAGGGGGTCCCGGCAGCCACGCTGAAGGCCTGGGCGAAAAGGGCGTCCCCGGCGTTGATGGCGGTGTTCAGGTCATACTCGATATGGCAGGCCGTGGCCCCGTGGCGCAGTTCGTCATCGTCCATGATGTCATCGTGGATTAGCGTGAAGTTGTGGACCATCTCCAGTGCGCAGCCATAGGGCAGGGCCTGCCCGGGGTCGCCGCCCACGAGCTCATTGGTCAATAGGGTCATCACCGGACGTAGCCGCTTGCCGCCGGCCAGAGGGATGTGACCCATGGCCTGGTAGAGCCTGGGCGGGTCGCCTTTTTCGAAATTGATGAACCCCGGCAGAGCCCGGTCCACGATGGTGGCGCGTTCTTTCAATGCGGCTTTGAAATCAGTAGTCACTTGTAGTCCCTCCGTCGATCCAACCTCAGCCCTGGGATTCTTCCCGGGCATGGTCCATCCAGGGCTTCAGATCCCCGATGACCAGATAGCGCTCGTCGGCCAGCTCTCCCAGGTCGGTGACGCCCACCAGGAACATGGCGGCCTTGAGCTCCTCGATGACACTGTTTATCTGGGTCACGACCGCCTCGCTGGAGATGGTGGCTGCCTTCAGGAAGGTCCGGGCCATGCCGCCGGCCGTGGCACCCAGAACTATCGCCCTGGCAATGTCGAGGCCGGTGTTCAGGCCTCCGGTGGCGATGATGGGCAGCCCGGTGGCCTTGGCCATGAAGACGCTGGCAGGCGTGGGTATGCCCCAGTTACCGAAGGTGACACCCAGCCGTTCCCGCAGGGTCTCGTCGCTCTGCTTGGCCCGGAAATACTCCACCTTGGAGAAGGAGGTCCCGCCGGCTCCACCGACATCGAGACCCACGATGGGGGTGTCGGCCAGGGCCAGGGCCATGTCGCGATTGAGCCCCGCGCCGGTCTCCTTGGCCACCACCGGTATCTTGCGGGCGATGCGGGTCATGGCCTCCAGGGCTCCCGCTGCCTGGTGGTCGCCTTCCGGTTGGACTATCTCCTGGAGGTAGTTGATATGCAGGGCCAGGACATGTCCGTCTATCATCTCCAGGGCCGCTTGGGCCTGCTCGATACCGTAGGATCCCTCTTCACCCTGGCGGATGAGCTGGGGCACGCCGAGGTTACCCAGTCTCAACGGGACCTCATGCTCGGCTATCACGCCGTAGGTATCGGCCAGCGAGGGCTTCTCGATGGCGGCCCGCTGGGAGCCGACACCCAGACCCACACCGCACTCGGCCGCCGCGGCAGCCAGGTTGGCGTTTATCCGCCGGGCCCGTTGGATGCCGCCGGTCATGGCCGATATGATCAGGGGCGCGGCCAGTTGGCGGCCGAAGAGCCTGCAGGATATGTCCACCTCGTCGATGTCCATCTCGGGCAGGGCCTGGTGCATCAGATGGACATTGTTCCAGAGATTGGCCATATGGCCCACAGGTTCATCCAGGCAGATGTCGATATGGGCGCCCTTGCGCTGCTCGGTGAGGGTCTCGTCGGATGGCGCGTTCATTGGCATGGAGAGGAGGGGCTAGGTTTATAAGGGTGGGTGAGGGCGTGTTCGGGATGGTCGATTTGGAAGAGGAGGACTATGTTTCCTATCTAGATATTAGCTCCTGGATAATCCTGATCACTTTGTGATAGTCATCATCCTTCACACTGCAGATTATTTTGTAGATTTGTGATTTGTGGGCGGTGAAGATCATGTTGGCGCGAATATAGCTGTCCAGCTTGAGGGTCCCGTCGAGGGTCGCATTGCGTTTAAGCTCGACACAGTACCTGTCCTTGCGAGTCTTCTGTGATGTGATCTGACACAAGATTATGTCTTGGCCCATCTCATCGGATATGACCAGGCTGGGTCGCAGCCTGCGGCTACTCAAATCTGTAAAGGGGAAGGGGAAGAGAACTACATCTCCTTTTGCAAATGTTCCCATGCCTTGTCCTCCTCGGGCGTCAGCCAATCACGGGCCAGCGCCTCCTCACTGGCCAGATAGGTTGAAAGCCCCCCGATCGCCTCGGGCCGTCTCTCAAACAATTTCTCGCGGATCAGCTCCCTGATAAACTCCTGCAGGGTCTCAAACCCATGGGCGTCAGCAAAGGCCCTGGCCGAAGCGAATACCCTATCCGACAGTTGGAGACTGATTTGCGTACCCATTGGTACGGACAGGTACGAGCGAGTATTTGAGGATTGTGTCCGGGAGTTATCATATTCTTCAGAACGATTACCGATCACCCGTACAGATAACTGGTGTGGACCGGATGGAACCTGAAATCCTGGGCGGCATTCATCTGGAGGGTTATGGCATGGAAGACCGTGAATGGGGAACGCATGAGCAAGGGCGAGGCCAGCAGCGCGACCCCGGAGGTTGCGGCATCATCGAGGGCTCCCGATTCCCTCGCTTTTCGGGTCTGCTCATCATCCCCCATCGAGCCCATCAATGAACCCATCCGCGTGTTAATGAAAACCGCGTTGTTGGCGAGCAGTTTTATGCCCAGCGAGAAGTTCTCGACCCCGCCGACCGACAATTTCTTGAGGAGGACCTGGGAAGCGGCCAGTCGAACATTGTCGAACGATTCCTCGACCTTGGTGGGCCAGAGGGAGATGATGGCCGAGGCGGTGAGCATCTTCTCCTTGAACAGGCCGCGCATGCCGGCCGAGACCCTGTCGAACTTCACCTCGATATCCACATTATCAGTCGTGGTCGTCGCCAGCAGGGCCGAGGCCACCACGATATCGTATCTGTCGCCCTTGAAGCCATCCTTCAGCTTTGTCATCCAGTGGTGGAATCGCGCCCTGGAGGTCTCGATATCCGTGGCCTCGAGCTGGAGCAAGGCCGCTCCCAGCAGGCTGCCGGTGAGGTCGAACTCAGCTTTGATGCGGGAGAGAAGACCGGAACGCTCCTTGTGGGGCCTTGACATGAGCAGGGTGGCAACGGTCCTGCGCGAGGAAGGGCTCCGGTATCCTTCAAGTTGAGACAGCAGGCCCCGTGTCTCATCCACCAGGTCCCCCTCCTGCATCCGACCCTGTTGCTCCAGGGTCACCGCCTCCTCGGCGCCCAGCACGACGAAGGTGTCCTCGGAGGTTATGGACGAACTAAGAGCCCTGGCATGCTCGATGAATCGGCGGGCCTTCAGTTCCGGCTCGCCCTCGATCGAGGCTAATCCCACGGCTGCCGAGCGCAGAAGGTATTCATCGATATCCTTCAGTCTGGGCGATATCCTCTTCAGTATGCGGGAGGCCTCGACAGCCTCTCGAGCCAACTGGCGGTTCAGGGAATCCAGGTTCGCAAAGAGCACTTTCCAGGGCCAATCGCCGGCGACCGGCATCCTGACCTCGAGGAGTTGGAGGGCCTCACGACCCTTGTAGGTCAGGGTAAGATCACCCTGGCGGGTCTTCACAACACCCGGGAGTCGCAGGTTCTGCACGGTCTCCAGGATCCGGTGACGCAGCTCCCGCTCGCGTTCCTTCTGCCTCTCCATGTGAGGCCCGGACAACAGGTCGATGCCCCTCTCCCTGAGTTCCTTGAGGTTGTGTTTGACCTTCTTCAGTTCGGTCTTCAGCTCATCCAGCTCGGCGGTCGGCTCTCCGGTGGCGGTCACCGGTTTGACCAGTCCCTGAGCCATCAACTCGGGGAGCTTTGCGTAGTCCATCTCGGTGCCCCGGGCGAGGCCATCCAGCATCTCGTAAACCTTGGAACTCTTCATAACCGTCACCTTGAAAGATCTATCAATCGTATCCTCTCCGGCTCGTCTATCACTCCCGGAACCCCGACCAGCAGGTCCAGGCCGTCATCCATCGGTTCGGGCACGGCATAGGGGTCGGTCATGAGGGCCAACTCGAACCGGGCGGCAACATCCATCCGGCGCTCCCCGGCCGAGCATTCCCGGTTCCCGGACAGATAGACCTCGGAGAGCAGGGCGTCGAGACCGAACATGAACTCGAAGAAATTTCGCTCCAGTTGCCGGCGCAGCTTCTTCTTCACCCCGGCCTGGTCCCGGTACTCACGCCATTCCAGGTCATCGATATCGGCAAAATGGAGGGTCCCGTCCCGGGCGATGATGGAATCCTTGTCCAGCCAGACATCGTCGTAATCTAGTATCTCGTAATGGTCATCCACATATCTGCAGGTCCGGGCAGCCAGTGTGAGAGCCGCCGTACCCGAGGCGATGTAGTTCTCGATGAACCCGTCAAGGTCCTCCGTGGTCTCCACACCGTAGGCCGAAAGGACCTTGCGGGGAGCTATGCCCAGGGTGCAATCCGAGTGAAAATACAGGCGGGTGTTGGAGGGCACCAGCCGGAACTGCTGGGACCAGGAACCTGGGTATTTTCGGTACCAGTAAAACCCCTTGCGAGCCTCGACCACCCAGTCGGGCAGCTCTATGGAATAGAGTACCGGGCAGAACCAGAAACCATTGATGCAATTGGGGACCGCCATGTCCAACCCAAGTTCGGTGATGTCCACGCTGTCTCGTGATTCGCCGGTGCCGTGAGCCCCGTAGGGGCTGTTGCCGAACCACATCTCGCCCATGTACCGGGGTTGCCCGGCGGTCATGGTCTTCCAGTGCTCGGCGATACCCCGGCCGTGGAACCTGGAGCCCCAGACGAAGGTGGGGTCGTCAGGCATCATGAAGCCGTACATGGGCACCCGGGCGCCGATACCCTTGGTCTCGAGGTAATAGGTCCTGTCGTCGATGGTCGCGGTATACCGGGGCAGTATCAATGACCGATTGTCGTCGCGCAGTCCCTCGACCGGCCGGATCTGTCCGGGATCGGGTACCAGGCCTTCGCAGCTCAACGGCAGACAGACGATCCGGCGGATCTCGGGAAGGTATCCTACCATGTTCTTCGCCTCCGCCATGGGCGTATCGCTGGGATAGAGAAAGGCGTTCTCGGCTTCGGCAAAGGGCAGCTCATCCACTGGTTCCAGCTCCTGTTACTATCTCCTGACGATATTGCGCTTGACCCGTTTGGTCCTGATGGTCTCCACATACATCCTGCCTAACCGGACAAAGCCGAAGGTGGAGGATACCCTGAGGGACGGCAGGTTCCAATCGGCTATCTCCAGCAAGGCCTCGGTGGCCCCCAGATGATGGACCAGGTTGAGTCTGGCCCGCATGAGCTCCTTGCCGATACCCCGACCCCTGAACTCCGGATCGACGGTCAATGAGTGGAATCTGGCATGCTCGTCCACCACCGTGGCAAAGGCGAATCCCACGACCTCATCCCCGATCCGGGCCACCAGGGCAACCTCGCCCTGGGCCAGCAGGGTCTTGAACCAACGCCGGCCACGTATCTTGTAGGCCTTCTTGGAGATCCTGCAGACCTGGGGCAGGTCATCGGGTTCCATCTGACGGATCAGTTCCCGGTCATAGGGTTCCGGTCGGACATCCTCCTTCACGAATACCCCGTGGGTCTCGTAGATGTTATAGACGGCCTTGTTTCTCGACCCCTTGTCGGTACGATGTTTGGTCTCGCAGAAGAAATCCTTGGTTCCGATGAACTTTCTAAGAAGTTCGTTCACCTCGGTATCCTCTGCGAATAGAGTGCCGATCCTGGCGTCCCGGTGATAGATGGCCACGCCCTTTATCCTTCCCGAATCGTAGGCTATGGCCACCCGGTCGCCGGCCGCCAGGGCCTTGGTCATCATATCCTCGATGAAGGGCGCAAAGAAACTTGTCGTCTTGTCATGGTCGATGGTGAGGGGCTGGTTGAACTTCCAGAGCCGTTTGATCCTCCCGGACGGACAGGGTCGGGGTAGCCACCTGAAGAAGTAGAACAGGCCATAAACGATGGCGATGATGGAACCCGGGATACCGAAATACCAGGTAAAGAAGCTCTTGAGGTGAACCGGCCGGTCATAGCTGGAATCGGTCACATCGAAATCGAACTCCCAGTCGAAGGAGGCCTTATCCCCCTGATAGTAACCTTGGTGATGTTCCACATATCTCTCGGCGATGATGTAACCGCTGTCCCTGGCAAAATAGAACCTGTCCTCGATGGTGGTCGTGTACCACCCGTAACTGTCATCCCGGGAACCGGTACCCTCGTAGGTGAGCTCTATGGCCTCGCGCGGCAACCAGTTGGACCAGACCACGGCCTCGGTGTCTGTGACCGTGAATTCCTTGTCGAGGATGCGAACCACATCGCCGTGGGTGACATGGGGGTCTATCCGGAACCAGGCGAAACGGGGTTCCTCGACCTCGATATCCAGGTCGAAACCTTCAAGGTATTCCCCGGTTCTCCAGTCGAAGGTGACAATGTCGTCCCGGCTACCCGAGGCGGATGGTTCGGTGTCGGAGGTGTACTTCCATTCCCAATCGTAGTGGACAGTGGCGTTATCACCCGAAACACCGACGACCTGGTAACGGCCGGTGCCCCTGGTATCCTCATCATAATCATAATAGGCGCCTGTACAATGGGTCAGGGTCTCGTGGATCTTGTATTCGAAATAATCGCCCGCCTTTACCGGCTCACCCGAGGCAGAGGCAGAGGCATCAGCGTACCGGGCATTGGGCAGGCATAGAATGACGATGAACAGAATGACCCATGGAAATGAACCAAAACCATTCCCGGGATCTGCTCTTGATGAATCCAACATACGGCGACACAGGGGGCATGGGACCGGGGGTACAATTGGATTGTGGAGGTTGGAAGTTGGAGGTTTTGTATCACTTTGGAAACCTGGGATCCAACCCGGATCATGGCATGGCATGGCATGGCATAGCATGGCATGGCATGGCCCGCTCACTTGCACGCCCAGCTCATTTGTGTACTCAACTCACCTACGCGCCCAGCTCACCTACGCGCCCAGCTCACCTATGCGCTCAACTCACTTGTACACCCAACTCACACCCAACTCACTTGTGCGCCCCGCTCACTCACAACCCTTAAAGGAACGGTTCTCTTTTCAAGACCATGACCCAAGGCGAACTGCTGATCGGCAAGACCAAGGAAGGTCCAATGGAACTGCCGGTATCGGTCCTGAAGCGCCATGTCACGGTACTGGGAGCCTCGGGCTCCGGAAAGACGGTCATGGGCAAGTGTCTGGTCGAGGAGGCGACCCTGGCCGGCATCCCGTCGATACTGATCGACCCCCAGGGCGACCTGGCCTCATTGGCCCTGGGCGGCATCATGAAGGATATCGAGGAGCACGATGGCGACCCCGCTCGGTTGATCGAAATGACCCGGAAGGCCGAGGTGCGCATCTTCACCCCCGCTTCCTCCAAGGGGCTGGCGCTCTCCATCGACCCCTTGCGGCTGCCTCGGGCCGACAAGCTCTCCACCGACGAGCGGATCCGGGCCGTGGACATGGTGGCCAAGGGGCTGACCCAGCTTCTGGGTTACGATGTGCAGGCCGAGGATGGCAAGAGCTGCACGGCCTTCCTGTACCAGCTCATCGAGCAGCTCTGGGAGCGAGATGTACAGATCCGGGATTTCGTCACCTTCGCTGACATTGTGGCCGACCCCGAGGCCGAGGGCCTGGAGGGCAGCGATGACTTCATCATACCCAGGGTCCGACTGTCCATCTCCAAGAAGCTGCGTCAGTTCTCGGTGGGCATCAAGAAGCTGATGTTCAATTTCGGCATCCCCCTGGACATGGAGGTCTTCCTGACGCCGGCCAACGAGACCCGGGTGCCAATCAACATCATCTACCTCAACACCCTGACCCTGGAGTCGGACAAGCAGTTCTTCGTCTCGATGGTGGCCAAGGAGATCTACCAATGGATGTTGCAGAATCCCACCCAGGAGGTCCAACTGGTCTTCTACATCGACGAGGTCTCCACCTATCTGCCGCCCCATCCCCGGAATCCGCCGGCCAAGGAGATGCTGACATTGCTGTTCAAGCAGGGACGCAAATATGGCGTTTCGTGCCTGATGTGTACCCAGAACCCGGCCGACATCGACTACAAGGCCATGGCTCAGGCCAATACCTGGGCCCTGGGGAGGATGATGACCAAACAGGACCTCTCCAAGGTCTCCCATATGCTCAAATCGATGGCTCCCGAGGAGGTGGAATCGATAATGAACTCGATACCACACCTGTCGGCGGGTCATTTCATCCTCATCTGTCCGGATATCTTCCAGAAGGCGAAACGTATGCAGGTGCGCTGGTTGCTGACCCAGCATTCCACCCTGGACGAGGATGCCCTGGACGAGCTGATGCCAAGCTCGGTGCGGGACCATTTCAATCAGTACAGGATTCCTGTAAGGCAACGGATCCAGACACCCGAACCCGTGGCAGAATCCAAGGCAAAACCCGAGGCAGAACCCGATATGCCCGGGCCTTCAATGGCTAAGCAGGTCATGGAAGAAGAAGCAAAGCCAGTGAGACCCGATGTCACCGTGGAGCCAACCCCGGAACCACCGGAACCGGATGAATTTGTAAGTGTTGGCGTGGAATCCTCGACCCCGGAGTCGATGCCGGAGCCAGCGCCCGGGACCACCACTCCGGGCACTTCACACTTCGACGGGCTAAAGGGCGTGGTCTCCCATCTGCCCGGGCTCAGGCGCAAGGACGAGGGGTCCGGGGAGCCGGTCAAGCCCGATGGCAATCTGCGGGACTACGCGCTGGTGCCCAGGCTCAACGTCTCCCAGTCGGAGGTGACCCATATCGCCCAGAAGGAGCGGGAATCGACCTACCTTCTGTTCAAGGGTGAGGATGTGGGCGAGATAAGATTGTTCTACCTGCCCATCTACCATGTCGAATATGACATCGAGAAAAAAAGGCTGGGATTGGTGAAGGTTGAGCACAAGGGCACCCTGGTATTCCATGGTGAGAGCGGCCAGATGCTGGTCATCGAGACCGATGTCATCCCACCCTTCAAGGCCAAGGAGATGGCCTTCACCACCCAGATCGACCAGCAGCCCTGGGAATACAAGGAACTCTCGGGCTTTCGGGACTATGCCCTGGAATACATCCGCAAGAACGAGCTGTCGCCCCGGACCCGGAAGGGTAACCAGCACACATTCTCCAAGGTCAGGGTACGCACCAAGTTCAAGCGGCTGTTCGGCGAGGTGCCAACCAGGATAACCCCCAGCTACCTTCCGGTCTGGGAGCTAAACCTGCACGACAGGAAGATCAAAGGCGCCATCCGGAAGGTCTACATCGATGGGGTCCTGGGAAAGGAGTTGGAGCTGGAATGACCATTGAACGACTGGAGTTCATGACCACCAATCCCGGCAAGCTGGTGGAATTCGAGACCAGGCTGAAACCCCTGGGCGTCAAGGTCGAACAGAAGGATATCCAGTATCCCGAGATACAGGCCGATACCCTGGAAGAGGTCATCGACTACGGGTTGGCCCATCTGGGCGAGCGGATAAGCAAGTCGGCCCGCAGACCGACCCGGGTCCGCACCATCGGCGGCGCCTTCGAGATGCGCCTCGACCCTCCCGACGAACTGGAGCCACCGAAAGCGGGTTCGGCCTACGCCATCGAGGATTCGGGGCTCTTCGTGGAGTCCCTGGGCGGCTATCCGGGGGTCTATTCCAAGGCTCTCTTCATGGCCGCCGGCGCCGCCGGGCTGCTGCGCCTGATGGAGCCCTGGAATGAGGATGTCAAACGCCGGGCCGAGTTCAAGACGGTCATCGGCCTCTACCTTCCCGATGGCGCGACCCGGCTCTTCAAGGGCGGTTGTATCGGCACCATCAGCCATGAGAAGCAGGGTGACAGCGGCTTCGGCTTCGACCCGGTCTTCGCCCCGGACGAACAGCCCGATACCGCCTATGGCGAGCTGCAGACCTTTGCCGAGATGACCCGGGAGGAGAAGAACGATGTGAGCCACCGGGGGCGTGCGTTGAAGGCCATGGTGGATTGGCTGGGGAAGAAGCAGAGATAGAATGATGGTCCCCTTCTCGGGAGTCGTCGCCGGGTTGGACGATTACCAGATGCTATCGGCGCTGGACCGGGCCGGATGCCTGCCTGACCCCGGACGTTATCCCGAGGTGAAGGTCTTCAACAAGCTTGGGCCATACCGCAAGAGCAAATTTTTAACCTCCCAATGGAGAAAATATGTGGGTAAATGGTCATACCCTCAAGCGATGGAGGGGGGGTGGAGAGGTATTAGTGAAACGGGTAGGCTCGTTGATGGGGATCTACCGCATGCACGGGAACCGGTGGTGGGCCTGTATCAGGGACAATCGATTGCCGGATATCGGCGATGATCTCAGGTTCGCTCGGGTACCGAAGAGGATTTATCGTTATTTAACTCACGTTCTTCCATTTCCCGAGCTGGCCATCATCCTGGGAATCGCGATTGTGATCTGTCTTGTATCGTTCTATGTTCTATTGCTGATAATACCATTCATCATGTTTGTACTGTCTTTGTTGTTATTGTTCTTCCTGAGCCTGCTGTCAATGGGGCGAATGAAGCGGATTCTGATGTTATGGCAGCTAGAATTCAAAACGGTCGATAAAGACAAGCTCAAGAACCTTGCTCGTGATTGCATGCTCCAGGGCGCCATACTGGCCCCGGTTTGGATGTTCGTGTTGAACGACAGGGAAAAGCAACTGCAGGAGCGAATGGAGAGGTGTTACAAGCTGTTCAATCTGGTGATCCAGATAACTCTTTACACAAGCCTGGCAGCAGCTATGTTATTGCCCATTGTTTACTTCTATGAACTGATGTGGTTGATGAGCCCGCTCTATATTTTAGCAGGTTGTATCGGAATTGGATTTCTATTCTCTTGGGTTTATCTGATCTACGAACCACAGGCCAGGATTGCCAGGGAGATTCAGAGATACTGAATCGGTTGGGAAAAAAAGTAAGGCCGACGGAGTCCGCGAAGCTCCGCCGACCTGTTGATATGACCGGCTGTCTCCGGTTGTCACCGATTGACAACGATTCTCGTTATATTATATCGCCGTCGTCAGTTTCCGACTTCCAAAGCGCCTTGCCCCGATTGCCGTTCGTGGCGCCGCCTAACGCCCTCCTGTGCCGCCACCCAAGGGCAATGTGGGTGTGACGTCGGTGCCCGAGCAGAGCACCACCATCAGGTTGGAGATCAGTCGCTCCTGCTCGCCCGGGGTCAGGGCGAAGCCATAGCCCTGCAGTCGCTCGTGGGCGTCGTTGACCATCTCCACAGCGCCCTCCACGATGAGCTTGCGGGCGTCGATGAGGGCCTGGGCCTGCTGGCGCAGCAGCATGGCCTGGGCGATCTCGGGAGCGTAGGTCAGGTCGTTGAGCCTGACCGACAGGACCTTTACCCCGGCGCTGGCCACATTATCCTGCAACTCGGCTCGCAGGGCCTCTCCGATCTCGTTCGATTCCTTGCGCAGGCAGGGCACCGTCAGGTCGGGCGACTCGTAAGGGTAACGCGAGATCACCCGCTTGACCGTCGCCGAGGCCTGGTCGGCCACGTACTGCTTGTGGTTCTCCACATCCAGGGTGGCCTTGGCCGCGTCGGTCACCTTGTAGCGCACCACGGCCGAAATGTTCACCGGGTTGCCGTTGGCCTCCACCACCGTGGTCAGGGGGATGTCGTGGGTCACCTCCCGCACCGAGACCTTGTTGACGCTGCGGCCGATGGGCTGGCGAAAGTGTAGTCCGGGCTTGGTGATGGTCTCCTTGTATTTGCCGAACGAAAGGAGCACCGCTTCTATTCCCGGCTCCAGGACGATGACATACATTGCCACGAACATCACCAACGTCATCACTATGAATACCAGGCATATTGCCAATTCCTCGATCATGTCTTGTTCTCACCTCTTCTTTTGGAATTTGGAAGATAATGGGTTACCTTCCCAACCGGCGCCATCCGTCTTACGCCTTGAGTCTAACGCCGAACACTGGATAGATATCAGATATCTTATACGTTATGCCCCAAGCCCAAGCCTTTTAGCACCATATATAAAATGGGCGAGCCGGGATTTAAAGCCTTGGTCAAAACAGGGTTCCGGAAGGTGCCGGAGGGAGCGCGGGAAGCGAATTGCCCTGTAATTCACGCTCAATGGCGGCCCGGCGCGGGGGTGACCGGGACCGTTGCCGGGGTGTCCCTGGTCACCACCCTATCCTTGCTTTTCATACAGTTCCTCAACCGGCCGGATACGAATATGGCGCGGTGAGCATCAAGGAAGCCTGAGGGTGGGTACACCGTCGCTGTCAATGGGGCTGTCATCCTCGAAATCCACCTTCCAGACAGACTGCGATATAGCGGACCCAATCGGGCTCCTCCTATGTGAACTCCAGGGTTCCGTTGATGATATCGCCGGGATGGTAGGTATTCAGGTCAAGTAGGACCCTGACCCGGGACATTATCTTCAATCCTCATCATCCAGAGCGAAGGCCGAGACCAGGCCCGAATCCTTGAGACCGATGGTGAACCGGGCTCCCTTCCGGGCCATCTCCTTGAGGACATCGAGCTGGCGGAGCCGAAGCATGTGGGGATTCTCCCCGAAGGCCTTGGCCTCTTCCAGTTCGCTCTGAAGCTTGAACCTCACCCGCTCCTGCTCGGTCTTTATCTCGGCCAGCTTGGCCTCGTTGGCCGCCTCCAGGTGTATCTTCTGGACCTCGGCGTTCTTGCGGGCCTCGATGAGCCTGGCCTCGGCCCGGCGCTCGGTCTCCAGGACCTGGTTCATGATCTCCCTGAGGTTGCCCGGGAAGATGAGGTCCTTGACATCGGCCCTGACGATCCGGACCCCGTAGCTACCGGCGGCGCTGGTGACCTCGTCCCGCACCGCGTCGGATATCTCGTTGCGGTCCACCAGGATGGCCTCCAGGTCGCGACTGGACAGGAAGCGGCGGGCCGCGAGCTGGACATCCTCGTAGATGCGCTCCTCGTAATTGGCCACGTTGTGGGCCGCGGCCTGGGGGTCAGTGACCCTGAAGTAGACCAGCAGACTGTCCCGGATGGCCACCTTGTCGGCGGTGAGGATCTCCTGGCCCTTGATGGTCTGCGAACGTTCCCGGATGTCGAGGAGATC
>CAYSUX010000033.1:0-17038 GCA_964434315.1 uncultured archaeon | reverse complement strand
CCTGGATATCAACGCCATGAACAATTACGGCTGCTCGCCCATCTGGGGCCACCCCCGGGGACCACCGGCCACCGCCTGATCATGGAGCCGGTGGAGGAGCTGGCACTCAAGGGCGGCGGCATCGACCTCTTCACCGACTGCGCCGACGACAGTGGCGTTTCGCTGATCGTGCAGGTGGAGACTGGAGCCTAAGAAAACACCAATAGGCTAATAACCATCTCCAACTAACGCAATTACTATGCGACAAGTACTAATCTATCCCGATGAAGATGGTAACTGGGTTGCAGAGTGCCCGAGCTTGCCTGGATGTATCAGCCAGGGGATTAGCCGGGAAGAGGCGGCATTGAACATCCAAGAAGCCATCAAAGGCTACATCACTGCTCTGCAAGAGGATGGTTTGTCGGTACCTGAAGAAAAACTGGACGCTGTCCTGGTAGCCGTATGAGCAAATTGCCGATGATCTCCGGGATCAAGTGCGTCAAAGCCCTCGTAAAGACGCGATTCTATATCAAACGTAAAGAAGGCAGCCATATCATTTTACGACGTGATGAACCCTTTGCCCAGGTCACCGTACCAGAACACAAAGAACTACATCGTGGAACCCTACGGGCGATAATCAGGCAAGCAGATTTGACTGTGGAGCAGTTTGTTAGGTTGATTTGAATCATGAAATGGCTCCTGTTCTGGCACCGATGCCGCTTGGAGCCCCATTCGCTCGTCTCGTGATCGGGGATATCGACGCGGTCAAGACCCGCAACCCCTTCTTGGTCAACGACATCTATCTGGCCCAAGAGATGGACCTGGATATCAACGCCATGAACAATTACGGCTGCTCGCCCATCTGGGGCCACCCCGGGGACCCACCGGCCACCGCCTGATCATGGAGCTGGTGGAGGAGCTGGCACTCAAGGGCGGCGGCATCGGCCTCTTCACCGGCTGCGCCGCAGGTGATACCGGGGCCTCGCTTTTCGTGCAGGTGGATCTCACCGTCATTGGTGCTCACGGCCAGCAGTTCGGCGTTCCGGGCCATGGCCAGGCTCTCCACGGTGGTGTTAGTGAGGGTGAGATTCCACAACGGCGTCGAGCTGCCGGTATCGAAGAGGTAGACCTTGCCATTCTTCCAGTTATTTCAGTCAACTTGACCAATGCTGCTATCGTAATAGCAATGTCCACTTGTTTATCCCGCCTCGCCGGGTAATGATCTTTTTAGGGAGGTAGATTTATAATAGTAGCCACCATGTAGCCACATTGTAGCCACTTCGTGACTGCGATGGGGACAATCATGGATACACCCGAAGCAAAGCCCCTCGCTCCCGCGCCTGCAGCCATCGACGTAGCCATCGACGCCGCCGGACCCGAACCCGATGCCGCAAGCCGCAACGGCCTGCCCCTGACCAAGTTCGAGGTCTACGGCCAGGAGATGCTGGATAAGATAGTGAAGCGCTCGGGCAACTCGGGCCGGGTCTATCTGCCACCCGACTGGGTGGGTAAACACACCAAGATAATCAGGGTGGACTAGGAGGTGTCGGGTATGGTAGTTTACTCCATCAAAACCATGCGGGCCTCGGACATCCCGGCCGTGGTGGCCATCCAGGAGGCCATCCTCAAACACCCGGTCTCGGAGCGGTGGCGCCAGGCCCTGGAACAGTACATCGACGCCCGGCCCAGAGGCTGTTTCGTGGCCGTGGCCGCCGAGAAACCCCTCGGCTACATCATCGGCGAGATCAAGACCTGGGGCTTCGGGTTGCGTCGCAGCGGCTGGCTCGAGGCCATCGGCATCCATCCCAAGCACATGGGCGGCGGTATCGGCCGGGAGCTGGGCCATCGGCTGCTGGATTACTTCAAAAAGGAGGGCGTTGACGGGGTTTACACCAATGCTCCCTGGGACTCCGGCGACCTCCTCTCATTCTTCAAGTCCCTGGGTTTCAACCAGTCGGGACTGCTGAACCTGAATCACAAAGGCTGGCAAACCGATGCCGGCGACGAGAACCAAAAAGACGATTGACTGTAAAATCAAAGCTAACGAGTATCGAGGAGATCAGATGATAGAACAATTCCAGAAATGGTACGATAACCGCCATGACTACGCCAGGGAATGGAAGGAGCGTACCGGAGGCAAGGCCATAGGCTACTTCTGTACCTACGCGCCAGAGGAGATATTCTACGCCTTCGATGTCCTGCCGGTGCGGGTCCTGGGCAGTCACGAACCCCAGGATGTCACCGAGCCTCACATCTTCGGCATGTTCTGCCCCTTCTGCCGGGACGTCCTGGCCCAGGGGCTCAAGGGACGCTACGACTACCTGGACGGCATCATGCTGGCCCAGTCCTGTCTGCACCTGAGGCAGGCCTTCAGTAGCTGGGAGATTCACAAGAACCCGGGCTGGAGCTACTTCCTGCCCATGCCCAACCATGTCCAGAGCCCCAGATCGATACCCTTCCTGAAGGAGGAGTACAAGCTGCTCATCGAGAAGCTGGAGGAACTGACCGGCAAGAGCGTCACCGACGAGGACCTGCGCCGGGGCATCAAGATCATGAACGACGCCCGCCGGGTGATGAAGGAGATATACGATTTCCGCAAACAGGAGAACCCGCCGATAACCGGGACCGAGGCCATGTACATGACCTGTGCCCAGTTCTTCACCGACGCTCGCGAGTTCGTCGAGGTTGCAAGGAAGGTCAAGGAGGAGCTCAAGACCAGGGTTCTGGACCGTGACCCGGGCAAGCGCATCATGCTGGTGGGCTCCGAGAACGACGACATCGAGTACATGGAGATGATCGAGACCCTGGGCGAGCGGGAGTCCGTGGGCTGTACCGTCGTGGTCGAGGAACACTGCACCACCACCCGATACTTCTGGGACGAGGTTGACGAGGCCGCCGCCGGGTCCGATCCCCTGCTGGCCATCGCCAAACGCTACTGCGAGCGGACCCCCTGTCCATCCAAGGACTGGCCGCAACGCAGCCGCCTGAAGCGCATCCTGGAGTTTGCCGAGGATTACAACGTGGACGGGGCCATAATCATCCAGCAGAAGTTCTGTGACCCCCACGAGACCGATATCCCCTTCGTGCGCAAGCACCTGGAGGACAATGATATCCCCACCTACTTTTTGGAGTTCGACGTGACCGTGGCCGCCGGCCCTTTCGCCATCCGGACCGAGGCCTTCCTGGAGACCCTGGAAGCGGAGGACGACCTGTTCTAGGAGGTGTGATGTATGGCTAAGTATCCGACAGAACCGATGAAATGCTGGGGCAAGGCCAAGGAGCTACGCGAGGAATGGTACCGCGAGTTCGACCAGGCCCACGACAAGGGCGGCATCCGGGTCATGGGCAGCGCCTGGGCCTTCGACGCCGTTCCCCTGGGTCTGGGCCGGGATGTCCACTGGATCACCGGCGAACCCTACGGCGCCTCCTGCGCTTTCAATAAACCCCTATCCGCCAAGTTCATGGCCGCCGCCGAGAACTTCGGCTTCGCCCGGGACCTCTGCGCCTACATGCGCAACTACTGGGGTTCCATCATCTGTGACGAGTATGCCTTTGGCGGCAAGTTCCCGAAAGCCGATTTCGCCTACTCCCAGCATATCTGCTGCTCCCATGCCAAATGGTACCAGAACGCCTGTGAGCTGGAGGGTGGCGACGTGCCCCTGTACGGCATCGATGTTGGCGCCGGGCCCTACCCGCCCTTTGCCCCCAAGATGTACGAGCACCGGGTGAGGTACGTGGCCGATCAGTTGCTGGACTCCATTGACTGGATGGAGGAGGTGACCGGCCGGACCTACAACGACGAGCTCTTCTTCGAGGCCGCCTGGAACGACATCCGCTCCACCCACGCCTGGGCTCAGATCTGCATGCTCAACCGGGCCGTTCCGGCGCCCCTGGACGAGAAGACCATCTACTCGCTCTACGTCTTCGGCACCCTTCAGAAGTCCAACGGCAAGTTCGCCGACTTCTACGAGAACGACCTGCTTCCCGAGGTACAGGACCGGGTGGACCGGGGCATCGCCGCTGTACCCAACGAGCAGGCCCGGATCATGACCGACACCCAGCCGCCCTGGGGCTTCCTGAGCATCTACCGCTACCTGGAGCAGTGGGGCGTGGTCTCCGTGGGCTCGCTCTACACCTTCGGCCTGGAGGGAATGTGGATCTACGACAAGGAGTCCAACGACCTGGTCCCGCGGCCCCTGCCCGACCACAAGCCCGAGACCCGTGAAGAGTGCTGTACCATGCTGGCCGACTGGCACCTTTCCAAACCCGAGTACCAGCATTACTACAGCCCGGAGTACAAGACCCAGATGATGGATTCCATCGCCAAGCAGTGGAAGCTTGATGGCGTGATCTTGCATTACAACCGGGGCTGCGAGGGCCTCTCGGTGGGTATCGCCGAGAATCGCCTGGGCCTGCTTGAGCGGGGCCACAAGGTGCTCACATACGAGGGCAACATGGGCGACGAGCGGGAGTTCGACAAGGAGTCCGTCGAGAGCAGGTTCGACATCTTCCTGGAGAGCATGGGCCTGACCAAACCCGAGGAGTGACCAGCAAGACCAACAAGGAGAATTACTGGAGGAATCTCATGATAACAGCAGGAATCGATTGCGGAGCCAAGAACACCAAGACGGTGATCATGAAGGACGGCGAGATCCTGGGCAAGGGCATGGCCCTCACCGGGTTCGACCAGTCCAAGGCGGTGACCGCCTCCCTGGAGGCCGCCTGTCAGGACGCCGGGATAGCCCAATCGGACATCGAAAAGTTCGGTGGCACCGGAGCCGGGGTGGACGACATCCAGCAGGCCGACGTCAAGGTCAACGAGGTCAAAACCATGGCCAAGGCAGCCAACTACTACTTCCCCAGCGCCCGCACCGTCACCGACGTGGGGGCCGAGATGGGCCGGGCCGCCAAGATCGACGAGCAGGGCCGGGTGGAGGACTTCGCCATCAACGAGAAGTGCGCCGCTGGCGCCGGGGCCTTCATCGAGGCCATGGCCCGGGCCCTGGAGGTGGACTTGGAGGAGATGGGCCCCATGGTGATGGAGTCGGACAAACCCATTCCCATGAACGCCCAGTGCGCCATATTCGCCGAATCCGAGGTAGTGGGCCTGATCCACGCCAAGACCGAGAAGCAGGATATCAGCCGGGCCATCCACGACGCCATGGCCAGCCGCATCGTCTCCATGATCCGGCGCATCGGCGTCAACGAGGACATCGTCATGATCGGCGGTGTGGGCCTGAACCCCGGTTTCATCCATTCCCTCAATACCGAGCTGGGAGTGAAGATCCACATACCCGAGGACCCAGCCTACGGCGCGGCCGTGGGCGCGGCCTTGGTGGCCCAGGAGGGATGAATATGACCGACGAGAAGAAACCCGAGTTCTGGCGCTGGACCGAATCCAACTGGAAGAACCCTGACATCGACATCCAGGAGGCCAAGATAATCACCGCGGGTGTCGATGTGGGCTCGGTGAGCTCCCAGGGGGTCATCGTGGCCGACGGCAACATCTTCGCCTACGGCAACATGCGCACCGGCTCCGACAGTCCCAACAGCGCCAGCAATGCCCTGAACTTCGCCCTGGAGGGGACCGGTCTTGTCCTGGAGGACATCCAGTACTGCATCGGCACCGGCTACGGTCGGGTCAACGTACCCATGGCCGACCGCTCCATCACCGAGATCGCCTGTCACGCCCGGGGGGCCAACTTCATCTACGGCAACGAGGTCCGCACCGTCCTCGATGTGGGCGGCCAGGACTGCAAGGCCATCCGCTGTGACCAAAAGGGCAAGGTGCAGAATTTCCTGATGAACGACAAGTGCGCCGCCGGCACCGGCAGGGGCATGGAGGTCCTCGCCGACCTGCTGTCGGTGCCCATCACCGAGGTGGGCGATCGCTCCTACCAGATCAAGGAGGAGCCCAATCCCGTGAGCAGCACCTGCGTGGTCTACGCCAAGACCGAGGCCACTGGCCTGCTGAGGGCCGGCTGGGAGGTCAACGAGGTCCTGGCGGCCTACTGCGCGGCCATGGCCGAGCGCATCTACTCCCTCATCGAGCGCATCGGCGTGGAGGAGCGATTCGCCATCACCGGCGGCATGGCCAAGAACAAGGGCGTCATCGACAGGCTGATGAAGATCATGGATCTGACGGCCATGGAGACCCAATGGGACACCCAGATCGCCGGAGCCGCCGGAGCTGCCCTGTTCGGCAACACCCTGGTATCCAAGGGCAAGGGCCGCAAGTAGGAGGCCCAAGGACCAAACCGAGGACGGAGGTAAACCATGATCGCCAACTACGGTTACAAGGACGGCTCGGGTGAGTTCTACATCGTCATCGACACCGATAGGTGCGACGGCTGCGGCGATTGCGTCACGGCCTGCCCGGGCAATGTGTTCGAGGTGGGTGAGGATGCCAACGACCCCCTCTCCGACGAGGAGGTCGTCTCGGTCACCGATGAGCAGCGCAAGAAGCTCAAATACACCTGCGGTCCTTGCAAGCCGTCCGGTGAGCGCCCCGAGCTTCCCTGCGTGGCCGCCTGTACATCGAGCGCCATAAGCCACTCCTGGTAGTCGTTTTCGCGTTACCGCGTTACAGCGCCGCCGCGTTACAGCCGCCAGATCTCTCTGACATTCAAGCCGGGGCATGCTCCGGTTTCCCCTTTCCACCTTCAACCCGGAGGGCCAGCATGAGCGTTAACCTCACGATCAACGACAAGCCGATCTCGGCCCAACCAGGCGCAACCATCCTGGAGGCCGCCGATCAGGCTGATATCTACATCCCCAGGCTCTGTTACCACCCCGGCCTGGGCAGTTCCCACGGTGTTCAGCCGGTAGCGAAGGTCCACCGGGAGGGCGGTCCCCATGAAAACGACGGTTCGGGTCCCGCCGAAGGCTATCCCGGTTGCCGGCTCTGCCTGGTCGAGATTGAGGGTCGCAAGGGCCATTTCACGGCCTGCGATACCACCATCGAGAAGGGAATGGCGGTCATCACCCAAAGCGAAACCCTGGGGCGGAAACGTCAAGATCATCTGGTGGAGATCCTGCGGGACCACCCCCATGCCTGCCTGCTCTGCGCCCAGCAGGAGGGTTGCTCACGGACCCAATGCTCGGCCAACGTGGCCGAGGACGAGCGGTGCTGTCCCTTGCTGGGAAACTGCGAGCTGCAGAAGGTAGCGGCCTTTGTGGGGGTCAAGCCGGAGATCTCCAAGTATGTGCCCCGGGGGCTGCCGGTCCACGACAGCGAGCCATTCTTCATTCGTGATTACAACCTGTGCGTCGCCTGCCTGCGTTGCGTGCGAGCCTGTAACGACCTGCGGGGATTGGATACCCTGGGATTTGTCTTCAATGAGGGGGAGGCCATCGTGGGGCCCACGAAAAGCCAGATCTACGCCGACTCCGACTGCCGTTTCTGCGGCGCCTGTGTCGAGGTATGCCCCACCGGAGCCCTGACCGACCGGGAGCTGCTCACGGGAGAAGCCGAGCGTGAGGCGGTCCTGGTACCCTGCGTCAAAGGTTGCCCGGCGGGCCTGGACATCCCTCGCTACATCTCCCACATCCGTCAGGGTGAGCCCGCCAGGGCCCTGGCCGTCATCCGGGAGCGATTGCCCCTGCCCAATGTCCTGGGTATGGTCTGCTTCCATCCCTGCGAGGACCATTGCCGGCGCGGCGAGCTGAACGAGCCCATGGCCATCTGCGACCTGAAGCGATTCGCCGCCGAGACGGGCGGGGAGACCTGGACCGAGCAGTTGGAACCGAATTTCAAGGATGATTCCGGCAAGGCTGTCGCCATCGTCGGCGCTGGTCCCGCCGGGCTTTCGGCGGCCTACTACCTGCGCCTGGCAGGCCATGACGTTATGGTCTATGAGGCCGAGCTCGAGGTTGGCGGTATGCTTCGCTACGCCATCCCCGATTACCGGTTGCCACCCGAAGTGGTGGACCTGGAGTTCGAACTATTCAAGGAGATGGGCATCAACTTCAGGTGCAATACCCGGGTCGGTAAGGACATCAGCCTGGCAGAGCTCAGGCAGGAATATGACGCCGTTTTCCTGGGCACCGGCGCCTGCCTGAGCAAGCGGATACCCGTCGAGGGCTCAAAGCTGGAGGGCGTGCTCTGGGGCGTCGATATGTTAAAGCAGGTCAAGAAAGGGGAGCTGAACGCCATCGAAGGTCGGGTGATGGTCATCGGCGGCGGCAACGTGGCCCTGGACGTGGCCCGCACGGCCCTGCGACTGGGCACCGGCGAGGTGCGATTGGCCTGCCTGGAATCCAAGACCGAGATGCCGGCCCACGACTGGGAGGTGGACGAGGCCAGCGAGGAGGGCATCGTCATGCATCCCGGCTGGGGTCCCAAGCGGATAACAGGCGATGAGGGCAGTAAAGGCCGGGTCGCGGCCATCGAGCTGGTTAAGTGCGCCTCGGTCTTCGACGACAATGGCAGATTCGCCCCCGAGTTCGATGATTCGACGACCCGGAAGATCAAGACCGATACCGTGATCCTGGCCATCGGTCAGACAGCCCAACTGGATTATACCAGGGAGCTGGATCTGGCCACCGACCAGGAGACCCTGAAGCTCCTGAATAGCCAGACCAGCGAGCCGGGCATCTTCGCCGGGGGCGAGGTCGCTCGCGGACCCTCCTCGGTGGTGGAGGCTGTTGCCGACGGAGCCGCCGCCGCCGCCGCCATCGACAGGCAGCTTGGCGGCGACGGTGATATTTATATACCACTCGTCGAGAAGGAAGTACCCGACCCCAAGCTTGCCAAGACCGACAACTTCGCCGAACTGAACCGGATGGCCGCGCCGGTGAGCCCTCCGGCGGAGCGGGTCAAGGGTTTCGGGCTCATCGAGCAGACCTACAGCCCGGAACAGGCCGAAGCCGAGGCCGCACGCTGCCTGCGATGCGACCTACGTCTGCTGATAGAGCCGGTGACCCTGCCGCCCGAGAAGTGGCAGGAGCTGACCGCCGAGAACGTGGCCCGGGTGCCCGCCACCGAGGGTGTGGTGCAGCTTCTTGACGAGCAAAAGCAGGTCATCGTCATCCAGGGCTGCCAGGACATGCGGGAACTTTTGGAGGAGAAGCTGGAGGCTCTGGACGAGGACGAGACCAACGCCCGCTTCTTCGACTTCCAGGAGGACCCGATGTACTCCAAGCGCGAGAGCGAGCTGATACAGCAGTATCTGCAGCAACACGGCCGCATGCCCGAGGGCGATGGCGACGATGATGAGGATGATCTGTTTTGAGGCGGGCTTTGGTATTGAGTTTTGGGGATGGGATTGAACCACAGAAATACAGAAAATAAATCTGTTCCAACGTGTCCTCATCTGTCTAATTTGTAAACGGTGCTTTTCAAGGAAAATCGCATGTATGTAACAAGAAAGTCGCTCTGCGACAGATTGGGATTTTCACCACAGAGACACAGGGGGCACAGAGAAAAAATCACAGACAGAGTGAAATTGTTATTGTGCCCGGCTCTGTGTCTCGCTGATTCTGACTTTGGAACGCGACATATCTGTGGAGCGCTTCCAAGGTCCGTGTGCCTCTGAGTAAAACGAGGAGGCAAAGGTGGTTCATACTTTATATACCCTAAAAAAACATCTGGTTAATGTTGCTTTTAATTATGATAATAATTTTTCTAATTTCCTAATATGTTTCCGATTGAAATATATTGTTGTAAGTATCTTTTTTGAAGCAATCTTATCAATAAATGTTTTAATAATAATTACTTGATTTACAAGTCTCGAACGAGTTTCTATCAACATACTTCTATAATCATTCACATCATTGCTTATTTTTTCATATAAATCATAAAATCTTCGTTTTATATTTTTATCTTCATATGCCGGGCATCTATTTTCTAGTATATTAAATATTAAATAATTCCTGGTTAGATTTCCTAATGATATCTTCATTGATATTATTGGGATGAGTTATCATAGTATTGTGATACTGAATGGCTAATCTATCAATCATATAACCGTTTCCCGTTTTATTGAATTCTTCATTTAAATCTTTATCTTCTCCCAATTGTAATTCCCTTCTCACAATCAAGGAATCAGCCAAGCTAGCATATATAAGATAATATAATTTTCCCCGTATCAGATTATATTTTATTGCAGAGATAATTAAAATTTCAATATAATCTTTCATCCATATTGGTATATTTGCATTATCGTGCAAATAACTATGGATGCTAATACGATCATATTCAGGAGAATATGAAAACGTATTACCTAACCCAAATGATAACTTTTTCAGTAAGTCTTTTTTTTCTGAAATTGTCTTATAGTTACCTTTAAAAAAAATATACATAAATTTGTATTAATACAGTAATTGCAAACAAGACTGTTGTTGCAGCTGTCCAATTTATCATGATAGTATAATGTTCTCCCGGCTTTAACCGTTTCGGTCTCTTTTCACCTTGTCTGTTCATTCATCTATTTCAGTTAATTCTGTAAACAGAGCCAACCGAGACACCGAAGGTGGCTAAGGCGGACTGACACAGCTCGTTGGGTCAGACTTTCATAGAGTATTAACAAAAACAGTGAAATCCGTGTAATCTGTGTCGAAAAATTACAATATCTCTAACCCGAGTACCTTGCGCTTCGGCCTTCTTTGCCTGGCTTTAGTTGTTCCGACACAGGTATCACAGGCGAGCCGCTATAGCTGCCATTACAATGGCACGGCCATGGTGGAGGCCACCGGTCGACCCATCCCTCCCTCCCCGCCCTCGACCTCACCAAACTCGAACTGCGGCCCCTGCGCACCTCGGACCGCCGGGCCATCATCGACATCGCCGCCAGGGTGGGCGGCGGGAGTTCGCGGGCCGAGTATTACGAGCGCGCACGGTGGCGGCGGTGCTGGACGAGCGGGGCTGCCTGACTCAGGCGGCAGCGAGGCCGACCTGGACGATCTGCTCCAGTCCTAGATCCGGCCATGGGTTTGCATGTAATCAGCCAGGGCTCTGGGGGAGGCGTGCCAGAGGTTGTCGAGCTTGACAGCGGCCAGCTTTCCCTGAAGTGCCCTTAACGCCAGATACTGAACGTTGTAGGGGCACTCCGCCCGGGCTGCCAGCTCCTTGAGTGGCAACAGAGCTTCCTCATCGCCAAGAGCTCCCAGGTGACGGGCCAGTGATTCCTGAAGTGCCCGTGCCAGGAGCAAGGCCAGAGGCTGCAGATTGCCCCTATCAGCTCCGGCGAGGGCCCGATAGTAGGCTTTGCGCTGGTCCAGTCGGATGATCACCGGTACCAGGCCGGCATGAAGCAGAACGAGGTTCAACGCCAGGCGCCCCACCCGGCCGTTACCATCGGAGAAGGGATGGACCGCTTCAAGGCCATGGAGGAAACGAGCAGTCATTGAGACCAAACCGGCGATATCGTGGCGGGCGATGGAGACCATATCTGCTCGATTCTCCTCCAGCAGGGCTTCCATGTGGGTGAAAACCTTGGCCCAGTCGGGAGGCGATATCGGGCGACCGACGATCCTGACATTGACGGTCCGGTAGCGGCCGGCGTCTGTTGCCAACCCTTTCATGACAATCCCGTGCAGCTCCTGCAGGGTGGTGTGGCCGAGAAGCTCGTCCAGAGGCGTCGTGGGGCCAGCCAGGAACTCCAGCCGGTCCCAGGCAGCGGCGCTGTTGGTGGCCTCGAGGTGGTGGGCCATGGGCTTGCCGCCGACGGTCAGGCCGGTTTCGAGGACCAATCTGGTCTCGGGAAGGGAGAGGGTATTACCCTCGATGGCATTGGTATTGTAGGTCGATTCGAGCCGGTATTGCTCAGCCAGGTTGGCCACAGCCGCTGCCGGCAAAGGCCTGGCCTGGTCCAGGTGATGGACAAGACCGGTCAAGCGGTTGATGAGGTCCGAAGGCAGTGTGATATGGGTATGGGGCATAATTGAGCTATACCCATAGACCCTCTAGGTTAATTAATGTATGGGTAAATAGTAAAATGGGTATTAATCCATACTTAGCCGGAATCACATTCAACTACCAGCTAGTACTCGATAATAAGGGCAAAGGAGCTCCTCCTCATAGGATCCAACCCTATGGATGTGGAAGCTCTTGCCCTCACTACAAAGAGAATTGGCTAGGGCTCGATCCAGGGCTTCATCGTAATCTTTCCCGATGGCCAGTAGCTTACCATCCTGGATTATCGCTACTTCGTGTGGGTGTTCCTTCTCCAGTTTAGTTTGCATAGCGATAAATGCGTCCATGTCGGAATCGGCAGATTCACCCATGGTGGTTTCTAGGCAGGGCATGGTAAAAACCTTTGCCTCCAGCATCCAGGCCCGACAACTCTGTTCATTGGGTCTCGTAATCCGGTCATGAGTATGTGCGTTCTTTCCCGATATGTCATGTATCATCAATCGCCCGTTATTATTTAAATACTCTCCATCGAGAACTTGACAGAGTTTATCAAGGTAATGGAGGGTGACGATATTCCATGATAAGATCAGCGTCCAGGACAAGATAGACAGGGTTCGCAATCGGATCCATAGGATCAACATCCAAAGAAGAATCCCATGACGGCAAAACCGGCGCAGAGTCCTCCTCCCTCCTCCTCCTCCGCACATTTATAACCTCCCACGCCCTAAAAATATCCATGACCCTCGACCTTGGCAAACTGGATCTGCGCCCTCTGCGAGAAGAAGACAGGCCATCGATCATCGACATCGACGCCCGGGTGACCGGGGGCTCGCCGCGGAATGCGTACTATGAGCGGAAGGTGGCGGCGGTACTGGACGAGCGTGGGTCCATCGGGATCTCGCTGGTGGCCGTCTATGACGGGGAGGTGGTGGGCTTTGTCATGGGCAATATCCTGACCGGCGAGTTCGGCATTCCGGACTCCACCGCCGTGCTGGACACAATAGGCATCGACCCCGACTTTGGCGGGCAGGGCATCGGCACCCAACTGTTCGAGGAGTATGTGGGGCATGTCAAGGCCGCCGGTGTTACGAGCCTTCAGACCGTGGTCGATTGGAACAATAGCGGGCTGCTCAAGTTCTTCAACAAGACCGGCTTTGTGCCTTCCACGACGCTTTATCTGGAGAAACGGGTTTAGGTTTCACCACAGCCTCACAGACAGAGCTTGCTTCTTGAACTCGCCCGAGGGTTCCCTGATGAGTTCCTCCACCATCACCACGTTATCGAGTTGAGGGCAGTGGAGTGGAGGATGCTCTGTTGGGGTCTCTCCCCACAACCGCCTCGGCTTCGATCTCGACGAGCATCTCCGGGTCAACCAGCCCCGCCACCACCGCCAGGGTACAGGCAGGCCGAACATCCTGGAACCAACGACCATGGACCTCGCCCACAGCTTCCCAGTCGGCGTGGCGGGTGATGTAGACCCGGGTACGGACCACATCGGCCATCTTGCTGCCTGCCCGCTGGAGGGCGGCCTCGATGTTAGCCAGGCATTGCCCGGCCTGGGCCGCGGCGTCGCCGAGACCCACCAGTTCGCCATCCTTCATCGCGGTGGTGCCGGCCACCCACAGCCGGTCGCCCACCCGCACCGCTCTCGAATAACCGAACCGGGCCTCCCAGGGCGTCCCGGAGTCGAGGTTCACACGCTTCATGGTTCTCGTTAGTTCTGTCTCGGCCATGGCCCAGGCAGGCGCTCGGGAGGCTATAAACCTTGTTTTTCTTTTTATAGGTATCGTCGAAAGAAGATGGCTGTCCCATTCTTTGAAAAACCCTGGATCCCGGTGTTTTTTCAGACTTCAGACTTCAGGCTACTCTTCGCCGGGTCGATGGCCGTCCAAGAACTCCTCGATGGTCTGCTGGCCCCTGAGCCGTTCCCCTTCGATTGGTACCGGATATTGCTCGTTCAGGCAGCCCAGGCACAGCTCGTTCTCGGGCTTGCCGATGGCTTCCATGAGGCCGGGAATGGATATGTAATGGAGTGAATCGGCGCCGATCTCCCTGGTAATTTGCGCAAAGGACCGGTCAGGGGCGATGAACTCCTCCCGTGTGGGCATGTCGATGCCCAGGTAACAGGGGCTTACGATGGGCGGGCATCCGATGCGTACATGGACCTCGCTGGCCCCGGCATCCCTGACTATGTCGACGATACGGGACATGGTGTTGCCCCGAACGATGGAGTCATCCACCAGCACCACCCGTTCTCCTTCCAGCAGTTCCCGGATGGGGTTCAACTTCTCCCTGACCGAGGTCTTGCGGGCATCCTGCTCGGGCATGATGAAGGTCCGCCACACATAGCGGTTCTTGATCAGCCCCTCCCGGTAGGGCAATCCGCTCTCGAAGCAGTAGCCCAGGGCGCAGGCCGTCCCCGAATCGGGAATGGGTACGACCACATCGGCCTCGGTCGGCTTCTCGTTCCACAGGATGCGACCCAGGGTGCGGCGGACCCGGTAGACCAGCACCTCGTCCAGCACCGAATCAGGGCGGGCGAAGTAGACATACTCGAACATGCAGTGGGCCATCTCCCTGCCGCTCCCGATGCGACCATGGCTCATGACCTGTGTGGGGGATAGCTCGACGATCTCGCCGGGTTTCACGTCCCTGACGAACCGGGCGTGCACCGAGTCCAGGGCCGCCGATTCCGAGGCGATGGCATAGCCCTGTCGCTCCTCAAGGAAGCCGATGCACAGGGGCTTGATACCAAGGGGGTCCCGGATGCCGAAGAGTCGGTCATTGACCATGAAGGCCAGGGAGTAGGAGCCGATGAGGTGGGGCAGGGTCCGTTTGATGGCGCTGATGATGTCCATATCCCTGGAGAGCTGGTTGGCGATGAGCCGGGCGATTATCTCCGAATCGGTCTCGGTGGTGAAGGCCCAGCCGGCGGCCAACCGGTCCTTCTTGAGCAACTTCTGGTTGGCGATGGTGCCGTTGTGGGCGATGGCCAGGGTTCCCACTGCCGAATCTATCCGTATCGGCTGGGCATTGAGCTCGGTGGAGGAGCCGGCCGTGGAGTATCGTACATGGCCGATACCCACCATGGGTTTTTGGAACTCGGGGGGTTTTTCTCTGAAAATGTCGGCCACCAATCCCATTCCGACGCGCAACTGTATCCCATTGGGGGTGTGGACCGCAATACCCGCAGATTCCTGCCCCCGGTGTTGGAGCGCTCTCAGGCCTATGCACAGCTCGCCGAATATGGGTTTGACAGTGGTTATCCCGATGACCCCGCAAGCCTCCCGGACCTGTGGATCGATCACCGGTAGCCCCCTAATGGGCCTTGGCCCAACCGAAGGTGCGCTGTTTTGCCGACCGAGCTGAAGCCCTGAATCCGCAGGAGGCGCAGGTGTGCTTGCGGGCATGGTAGGCGTGTTTTCCACAACGACGACAGATGATGTGGGTCTTGCGGTTGCGTTTACCAAATGAAGGCGTACCCTTTGACATTGGATCGATCCTCTCACGGCGATATATAAACGACGTTGTCCCCCCGAAGGATGGCCTTCGACAGGCGTCGTACGGTCTGACCTTGCTCGAGCTCCTCGGCTGCGGTGAGCACCAGGTTCAGGTGAGGGTCGTATCCCTCGAGGGTGCCCCGGTACTCTCTGCCGCCGCGAAGTGCGACGATGACCCGCTGGTCAAGGGCTTGCTTGAGCATATCGAGTGGTCTAAGCAATGTTGCTTCACCGTTGTTATTGGCCTGGGTCCCAGATGATACAAATTACACCGTTGACCCGATTTGAGGCCTTGTGCGGGCGCCATTTTACCTTCTGTATATAAAGTTGCCTCCTCCATCCATCTATCCACCCAGTAGTTCCGAAGGTCGTGTTCATTGCAGTACACGAAGGTAAAAGATGTCTTCGCCATTGTGAGGGTCGAACCTGCCGCTTAGTGACTGGTTCATTCCATCGCCAGCGCTCTAACTCTAATGTTTCACCAGGTCCCGGATCGACCGGGTAAAGGTCTTCTCCACCTCGGGAGGGAAGAAACAGCCTGGGATCTCACCCATTGAACGGTGATAGGCCACGCATTCGCAGCATAGACCCTTTCGGGAGCAGCCCGGATAGGTACAAGCGCAGTTGGCGGCGTTCTCGGCTTGATTGCATTCGCGACCCATGATACTACCCGACTTGCCAAGCCTGCCGGATTGATAAGCCTTGGGGATTTTTGGATACTGGAAACCGGACCTCCGGCTCTTGCCTGCCAGCGCTGCCCACCGAACAACCAGCCTGCCCGCCTGCCTGCCTACATGCCCGCCATGACCCATATGCCCGTTAGCTTTGGCCCGCCCGCCCTGCCAGCGGTTTGCCTGCTTGGCCAGCTTGCGCTGCCCACCGAACAACCAGCCTGCGCTGCCCGCCTGCCTGCCTGCCTGCCTACATGCCCGCCATGACCCATATGCCTGTTAGCTTTGGCCTGCCCGCCTGCTTTCTTGCCTGACTGCCAAATATCCCGGTCGCTCATCCCGAACGATGCTAGCGCTTGAGATGACCCACCGAACGAAGGAGGCAAAGCCACCGCTTCTCGTCCTGGATGCGCTTGTTCAGGGCCGCGCCTGCCAGATCCCGGTGCTCCTTTCCCAACTCGCGAAGCCTGAGGAGGGCCCTGATGATGCCCCGGGTCTCCTGAAGCAGGGCCAGGGCTTCCCCTTCCGATATCTCGTCATCCTTCAATCGCCCTTTCAGTTCCCGTTCCTTGCCGGCCAGGGCCTCCTCCAGTTCACCGGCGATTCGCAGGTCCTCATCGTCCAGCTCGGCCTTGTTGCACAGGTCATCAAGCAGCCGCCGAACCCTGACCGACTCCCCATCCACCATCATCAGGTCCGGGATCCTCGCCCCCACCCAGGCGAAAAGGGAGTTGAGCCTGGCCAGCACCCGCTCTCGCTCCTCTGGAGAGAAGATGCCGTCCATATCGACGAGCCCCCGGGCCCCATGGGGAACCGATCCGGACTTTGATACCCGGGAATCCGATCCGGCCATAGGTCCCTGAAAGGCGGGCAGGCATAAAAACGACGCTACTGAACGATCACCAACCGTCTTCCACTTTCCACCTACCACTTTCCATCTACCATCTACCATCTACCATCCACTACCTACTACCTATACTACCCACCTTCCATCTACCATCTACTATCCACTACCCACTTTCCACTTCCCATCT
>CAYSUX010000032.1:7238-17134 GCA_964434315.1 uncultured archaeon | reverse complement strand
AGCACATACCGGGCCAACCACGGCCATGACTCGGTTGGGCCTCACGACGACTGCGAGCACGGTGGGGTGGTGGCGAGCGCGGGCCGGCAGCGAGGGCGTACTCCAGCGGAAACTTAATATCCCCCAAAAGTCTCTTTAAATATCGAATCGGTGAACCTATGAACCAGATGGAAATCATAGCCGGCCTCCAGAAGTTGCCGCCGACCGAACGGCTTACGGTCATTGAGTCGGTGCTACATCAAGTGCGGCTGGAGCTTCAACAGGAAGACGTTCAGGATGCTCTGGTCCAGAAACAAAAACGACTTGCAGAGGCTGCCAGATCCTTACTGGAGGATTATCTTTCTGACGATGAGTTAACGGCTTTTACGGCTCTCGACAGCGAGGATTTTCATGCTGCGGGGTGAGATCCTCTACCACGTGCAGCAGCGGGCGGGGCCCGGCAACGGCTATGGTCGGGCGGGCCGCCTCTGATGCCATAGCACATACCGGGCCAACCACGGCCATGACTCGGTTGGGCCCTCACGACTACTGCGAGCACGGTGGGGTGGTGGCAAACACGGGCCGGGTGTGCATTTTCTGACATGGCATACCATACACGATATACGATTTCTGTCTGCTTGTGCGCATATCTGCAAAGACAGGTAAGGTTATATGGTTCAGGTTATTGACCATGTTAGTAGTGAGTTGTGAGTCCCATGGAGACCGTTCGTATCAATCTCGTGCTGAGAAAGGAGCTTGACCAGCGATTGCGTGTGGCGGTGGCCCAGAGGCTCGGGGGGCGCAAGGGAGACCTGTCGATAGCGGTCAACCAGGCCATCGAGATGTGGATAGTCAGGGATGACGATGTGCTCAACGAGCTCTATTTCCAGGCTACGAGCGTGAGCCATAAACAGAAGGAACGCGAAGATGCCGCCAGGCTGCTGGCCAAGAAGGGTAAACGGTCCAATCCCGGACTCACCGAGAGGCTATTGCTGCGAATATCGGGCGACTCATCCTTCTCCCGCTCTGAACGGGACAATGCCCGCAAGCTCTACAACAATATCGTTGATTAGCCATCGCGCGGCCCACGGGGTTCATTTTGGCTCCGGGGCAGGCATAGGGAAGCGCGGGCGGCCAAAGACCGGCATGTATCGGCAAGCTGAACTGGCGTAGGCAGGCGTAGGCAGGCCCATGTGGGCGCCGGCAGGCCCAGGCAGTCTCGCAGGCATAGGCCGGTGGGTCCAGGTAGGCAAAGGCAAGCCCGGGTGGCCTTCGGCAGTCTCAGGCAGCCATTCTCGTGGCTGGTTTGTGCGGGTGCTGGCAGGCCTCGGTAGGTGTATGTGGGTCCAGGTAGGCATTGGCAGGCCCAGGCAGTCATTCTCATGGCCGGTTTGTGCGGGTGCAGGCAGGCCCAGGCGGTATCGGCAGGCCTCAGTAGGTGGATGTGGGTCCAGGCGGGCGCCGCAGGCATGGGCCGGTGGGTTCAGGTAGGCATAGGCAGGCATGGGCGGGCTCAGGGCGGTCTGTCCATCCGGATGGAATTCTAAAATACCAGGAAGGCCATGACCCCGATAGCCATGGAATGGCCTGGTGAAGAGCGATGGCAGAGCAGATACGGTTGGCGGCGGAAGACAAGTACAAAAGCGAGCTGGCGGCTCTGGAGCTGGCTGATAACTACCCGAAACCGGAAGGCTGGCGATTATCCCCACGGATGGTGGAAGCCTATGTCCTGGGCGTAAAGGAGCGTTACCCGGCGGCTGACGGCAAGGGCAGGGTGATCATCACCCCCAAGTACATCGGCAGTCGCAGCATGGTCCAGGTGGCCATCGCCACCCTGGCCTCGGATCGGGCGTTGCTACTGGTGGGGGAGCCGGGTACGGCCAAGAGCTGGCTATCCGAGCATCTGGCGGCTGCGGTCTGCGGCTCCTCGGGCTATATCATCCAGGGCACCTCGGGCACCACTGAAGACCAGATCAAGTACTCGTGGAACTATGCCATGCTGGTGGCCAAAGGGCCCAGCCAGGAGGCCCTGATCCCCAGTCCCATCTACCGCGCCATGGTGGAGGGACGGCTCAGCCGTTTCGAGGAGGTCACCCGGGTCACCGCCGAGATCCAGGATAGTCTCATCTCCCTGCTCTCGGAGAAATCCATCGCCATACCCGAGCTTCACACTGCGGTCAATGCCCGTCGGGGGTTCAATATCATCGCTACCGCCAACACCCGGGACCGGGGCGTCAACGACATGTCCTCGGCGCTGAAGCGTCGCTTCAACTTCGTCACCGTGCCGGTGGTGGAGGACCTGAACCTGGAGGTGGATATCGTCACACGGCGGGTCGATGAGCTCTCCCGGGATTACGAGGTGAGCGCCACCATCGACGACAAGCTGGTGGAGATGCTGGTGACCATGTTCCAGGAGCTGCGCTCGGGCAAGACCAAGGACGGCAAGGTGAAGGTCAAGGTCCCCTCCACCGTGCTCTCCACCGCCGAGGTCATCTCGGTGCTCTTCAACTCCAGGATCCTGGGTCAGCATTTCCAGAACGCCAGGGTGGGTCATGGCGACCTGGCCCGGTCGATGCTGGGCGCCGTCGTCAAGGAGAAGATCGAAGACAAGGGCATCTTCAGGGAGTATTGCGAGAATGTGGTCAAGCTGCGTAGAGGCCGGCAATGGCAGGAGTTCTACAAGGCGGCGGTCAAGGTCCTGAGGGAGTGAGAGGCCGTCCATGACGGTACGGGTCTTCCCGGTCTGGCACCACTCCCCCTCGGCCGCGCGCTGCCTTGCCGAGCTCATCGAACAGGACCCGCCCCGGGCCGTCCTCGTGGAAGGGCCCTCCGATGCCGACCATCTCATCGACGCGATAACCCATCCCGGGACCGAACCCCCGGTGGCCATCCTGGCCTACCTCCCCGGCGGCGGCCTGTCCACCATCTATCCCCTGGTAACCTACTCACCCGAGCATGCGGCGCTGGTGGCGGCCAAGAAACACAATCTCAGGGTCGGGTTCTGTGATCTCCCGGCGAGTCGGAGCCTGGCCCGGCAGAAGGAGCAAGAGGAGCGGCTGGCCGAGCTGATCGAGGTGGCCCGGGAGGAGGAGGAGGAGGAGGCCAAGGCCAAGGCCGATGGAGAAGAGGAGAGGGAGGAGGAGAGGGAGGAGGAGGAAGGGAAGGTAGAGGCGATAGAAGAGGCGAAGGCGGGACCGGATGAGGTGGGCGGGGATGTGGAAGGGGGCGGGAGCAATGGGGGTGATGATGAGGACGAGGATGAGAACGAGGATGATGATGAGGATGTAAACGGGACTCAATTGACCCGGGAGAGGGCGATGGAGCTATTGCTGGCTGAACAGTCCGAGAGCTCGGAGTACATCGACGAGATCCCCGAGACCCTGGGCTTTAGCTCCTTCGACGAGTTCTGGGAGAGCAGTTTCGAGATGCCCTCCCACACTCCTGACGAGTATGTCAGGCTGGCCCTGGAGTTCGGCCGTCTGGTACGCTCCCATCAGGCCGATAAGCTGGCCGACAACCGTGAGTCGAACCGGGTCCGGGAGCGACATATGCGAGAAAGAGTAAAGGCGTTGATGGAAGAGGGCTACCGGGATGACGAGATCCTGGTGGTCTGCGGAGCCTTCCATGCCGCCGCCTTCGTGGATGATGATATCCTGGACGATGTGGAGTGCGGCCCCGAGCCCCTGGAGTGTGAGCTCACGGTCATCCCATACTCCTTTGTCCGCATGTCCAGCCAGGTTGGCTACGGGGCAGGCAACCGGGCTCCCCTGTTCTACCAGGCGGTCCATGACCGGAAGGGGGATTTCGAGCGGGCCACCCTGGAGACCCTGGTCAACATCGCCGAGCAGCTCAGGGTCAGGGGCCACAGCGCCAGCCTGGCTGATGTCATCGACGCCACGCGACTGGCCAATCTGCTGGCGCGGATGCGAGAGAAGGTGGGACCCGGGCTGACCGAGCTCAGGGAGGCCACCGTTGCCTGCATGCTCCAGGGCAATGACATGGTCCTCGAAGGGATCTGGGAGCGTTTGCTCATCGGCTCCACCATCGGCAAGGTTGCCTCCACGATAGGCCGGACCAGCCTGCAGGAGGAGTTCCATCGCGAGGTGGAGACCCGCAAGATACCCGCCAGTGACGAGTCAGCCGACTTCTGGCTTCACATGACCTCCGGGGCCCATGTGGGCACCAGTGTATTTTTGCACAGGTTAAGGGTGGCCCAGGTGCCTTTTGCCCACCGGATCAGCGAGGGTCGAGGCGTCGATCTGCTCTCCCAGGTCAGGGAGAAGTGGACCACCCAGTGGACCCCGGCCACCGAGATCGCCCTGATAGAGAAGGTGGTGCTGGGCCAGACCTTAAGCCAGGTCTGCGAGAACCTGCTGGTCAAGGCCCTGCAAGAGACCGAGGGGGTGGCCCAGGCTTCCCGGATAATGTTGGAAGCCGCGGTCTGCGATCTCTCCGGGATGTACCAGGAGGCCCTGACCCTAGTCGAGCATGCCTCCACCACCGGTGACCTGTACGAGTTGGCCCTGGCCTGCCAGAACCTGGCCGCGCTCCTGTCCTATGGAATGACCCGGGACCTTGATCCCGGTTATCTTGGAGATCTGCTCACGCGCCTGTTCAACCGGGCGATATCCTCCCTTACGAACGCCGGATACAGTGATGACGAGGGGGCAAAGAAGCTTTGCACCGGGCTCAAGATACTTCACGAGGTCCACACCAACCATGCCCGTGACAACGACCTCTTCTTGCAGATCCTCAGATGGGCCGCCGGGAACGAGCTGCTGCATCCCATGGTTTCGGGCCTCTCGACGAGCCTGCTCCACCTTGGCCGGAATCTGGAAGAGGATGAGCTGGAGGCCATGGTTCGCTCCCGTATCGGGGGCGGGGCCGACCCGGTCATGAGCGCCCACTACCTGGGGGGTCTGCTATCCATCAACCGCTCGGCCCTGGTCAAGAACCGGGCCATAATCGAGCTGCTGGACGGCCTGATCTGCGCCCTGACCCCCGAGCCCTTTGTCCAGGTCATGCCCATCTTCAGGCGCAGTCTGGCCGATCTCTCCCGGGCCGAACTGGGCTATTTGCTGGAGAATGTATTCTTGCTTCACGACATCGCCAGGCGCAAGGAGGCTGCCGATCTGGTGAGCCGGGCCGACCTTGAATCGCTAAGGGAAGCCGACAGTGAGCTAAAGGATATGACAGACTCTTGGGAGGAATTGTTCTGAATTCCACAAGTGAGCTAAAGGATATGATAGACCCTTGGGAGGAATTGTTCTGAATTTCACAGGTCTGAATTCCACAGGTCAGAATTCCATAAATCAAATCAGAATTCCATAGGTGTGATAAGATGAGCCGGATCGAGAGTGTCCTGAACAGCATCCAAGACGACCTGACCGGGATGATCTCCCTGGGCCTGGGCCCCTCCACCCCGGATGTTCCGTCGCGGATGGCCGAGCAATTGAGGGAACTGGGTCTTGCCGGCCCGGCCCGGGAGGCCGACAGGTTGGCGGGCCTGGTGGGTCCCGGGGGTGACACGGTGGAGCAGTTGAACTCGTTCGCCAAGCTCCATCAGATGTTGCGGATGGTCAGGCAGCGGATGGTCAAGCCGATGAAGCTGACGGGCCGGGAGCTGGTGCCGATCCCGTATCTATCGCCACTCCACATCGAGCAGGATCTGCTGGATGAAGCCAAGACCCGGAGCCTTACTGACTTCCCGGTGAGCGAGAGCGCCGCCTCCCGGTACTCTTACCTCTTTATGGCGGCGGAAAAGCTCAGCTCGGGTACGCTGGCACCCCAGGGGGAGGGCCTCGGCGTATGGTGCAACCTGCGCATCGCCGGGCTGCTGATGAATTCCCTGGCCGAGTCCCCGGAACGGGCCCTTGAGATGGCCGGCCAGGCCCTACAGATGGGCAACGTGGTGGCCAAGAGGAATGGTCTGCGGGTACTGGAGCGGGCTTTTCAGGACGAGATACCGCTATCAAGAAACCACCCGGCTCTGGGTATGGTGGCCAAGGCCCGGCAGGACCCGCGGCCCCTGGTGCGACTGGAAGCCCATGAACTGGAACGAAAACAGGAAGGCCTACCTCCAATCCAGGAGAACGAACCCTATCCGTCCCATTTCATCGATCGAAAACCCATCTTTCAGGCGGGTGCTCCGTTCCCGGGGCTCAACCACTGGTATGGCGAACCCGGTGCGATGAGGAAGCTGACCAAGGGCTCCAGGGGTGACATCATCCGTACCTTGGGCCTGGAGGCTGTCGGCGGCGAACACGCCGATGAGCGTGAGCAAGCCCTGGAGGAGCTGGCCAACCTCCAGGACCACATGGGCATCCCCTACGCCCGGAAGGCGCTCGACGACCGCAGCGGCAAGGTCCGTAGCATGGCATTCCTGGCCCTGGGCTGCATGGGAGACGATTCATTCCTGCCCATGTGTGCCGAGCTCTTGAAGACCAAGACCCCCGAGAGCAGAGGTATCGTGAGGGGCCTGGGCGCCCTGGGGGACATCCGGGGATTCTCCCTGCTCTATCAGGCCTTCAAGAGCAAGGTTCGTTTTGAGTTAGCCACCGAGTCACTGCCATTGCTGGGCGAGGCAGCCACTCCTTTTCTGGATAGAGTGGTGGAAGCGCCGGAGCTGGTTAAACGGACCACGACCCTCTCCATCATAAGGGGTATCTACCGGCAGAACACCCCCGACGCGGTTTTCCATATCGTGGAGAATCTGGAGCTACTCAAGGACCGCAGAGCCATACTGAGCCATTTCAAGCTCCAGTCTCCCAACCGGGATCTCGGTAATCGGATCCTGGGATACCTTATCTACCAGATCCGGGACCCGGATCATGACCTTGAGGATCGAAAGGAGAAATTGAAGCTGGCCAAGTACCTTGCCGGCGACCAGGCAAATCAGGTCTTGGACCCGATCCTGGGCCAACTGACCGAGGAGGACCGCAAGGCCCTCACCGGCCCCAAGCCCCGGAAGAAGGCTCGGAAGGCCCAGGCTGGAGGAGGTGGACAATGAACCCGCCCGGTACAACCTCCAAAACCCCGGACCTCACCAGGGAGCAGAAGGATGTCCTGTTGCGCTGGCGACTCTGCCTGGGACGGGGGGCCGACAGGGCCACCGCCATGGGCCTGACCTTGCCAGGGCTGGGCGTCGATATCGGGAGCGGCGCCCTTGGTGAAGGCATGGGGGAAGAAGGAATGACGGGAATGGCCGGCGAGGGCTCGGATCTGGACCTGGACCTGGAGACTTCGGGGTTGGATGGTCAGGCCCTCGCCGAGCTCGATGATTCAATGGAGTTCATCTACGGAGAGCAACGGGGGGCCGACCTCTCGGGATCCCGGCCCTATGTACCGCCAAAGCTGGCCTCCTGGCTGGCCAACATCCGCCGCCATTTCAGGAATGATGTGGTCGCCCTGGTACAGAAGGACGCCATCGAGCGGCGCAACCTGAGGCAGTTGCTGTTCGAGCCCGAGACCCTGCCCTACCTGGAGAAGAACGTCGATCTGGCCGCCACCCTGATATCGGCCAAGGATCTCATCCCATCGAAGGCCAAGGATATCGCCAGACAGGTGATCGCCGAGATCGTGGACCAGATAATGAAGGAGCTGGAGAACGAGGTGCGCCAGGTGGTGATCGGGGCCTTGACCCGCAGCCGCCATTCGCCCTTGCCGGTCTATCGTAACATCGACTGGAAGCGAACCATCCGGTCCAACATGAAGAACTACGACGCTAAACTGGAGTGCGTCATCCCCGAGCGGGTCTACTTCTTTGGCAACCTGAAACGGTTCCATGAATGGCGGGTCATCCTGGCGGTGGACCAGTCGGGCTCCATGGGCACCTCGGTGGTCTACAGCTCGATAATGGCCGCCATCTTCGCCAGCCTGCCGGTGCTGGAGACCAATCTGATACTCTTCGACACCGAGATCGTGGATATGACCGAGGAGCTCTCGGACCCTGTGGAGATACTGTTCGGGGCCCAGCTCGGGGGTGGGACCGATATCGCCAAGGCCGTCACCTATGCCGCCTCGCTGGTCACCGAGCCTGAGAAGACCATCTTCATCCTGATCACCGACCTCTACGAGGGCGGCTCCCAGGAGCGTCTGCTGGCCACCCTCGCCGAGCTGAAGGAGAGCCGGGCTGAGGTGCTCTGTCTGCTGGCCCTCACCGACCGGGGGGTGCCATCCTATTCGGCCGGCCTGGCAGCCAAGGTCCGGGGGCTCGAGATACCGACGTTCGGTTGCACGCCCCACAAACTGGTGGATATCCTGGGTCGCATTCTCAAGGGTGTGCCCTACGAGGACCTGGCCACCGAAGGAGGTGTTGCTACATGAGCGACAACTGCCCGGCTAAAACTGCCCAGCCTCTGACCATGGCTCTGCTTCAGGAACTGGTTGAGCCCCGTAACCTGAACGTGGGGGTGAAGCTCTTTGATGACAGGAAGCTGGCCAACCTGAGCCGGGCCGGGAACCGGCTCTACGGCGAGGTGGCCGGCTCCGGGGCCGCTCCCTACAAGATCACAGTCGATCTGGCGGCCGGACAGCCCGGCCTGGAAAAGGTCAAATGCACCTGTCCGGCCGCCCGGTTCCAGGGTCAGAAGGTATGCAAGCACGGGGCGGCGGTGCTGGTGGCCTGGGCTACGGCTCCGGGGGCCTTCGTCGAGGTGGCCGTCGAGACCCTTGCCGGGCCGCCCCGAAAGGCCCGGGGCAAGGGCCGCGCGCCCAGGAGGGGCAAGGTTGACAAGACCAAGCAGATCCAGAAGGGACTCGCGGCGGTGGAGGCCCTGTTGGCGGAGTTGGCCAACGCCGGGCTATCGACCCTGACCCGGGAACGGGTGGATCAGGTCAGGACCCAGGCCCGGAACCTGCGAGCCCTGGGCCTGCGGCGTATGGCTCCGGTCTGCCTCGATCTGGCCGACAGCCTGGAGAAGTGTCACAAGGCCCGGAGCCGGAAAGCGCCCGGGGAATACACAAAGCGGCTGGCCGACCTGACCTTCCATCTGCGGGGGTTGACCAGTCTGGTGGGTCGGGAGGATACCCAGGCCGAGGATTACCGGCGGCTGGCCGACGAGCTGTTGGGTCGTACCTGGTCGGCCAAGCAGTTGACCAGTGTATCGGGGCTCAAGCTGCTGGACATCTACTATGGCCGGAAGAAGACCAGTGACGATTTCCTGATCCAGGAGAGCCTCTTCGTGGAGGTCAATACCGGGGAACTCCATTGCGAGAAGCTCATCCTGCCACCCCATATCGCCAGACGAAAACCGCCCAAGCCGGATCATGGCCGCAAGCTCCTGGAGGTATTATCGGCGGGTCTCTACCCCGGTTACTCCCCCAGACGGCTCAAGCTGGCCCCCGAGGATTATACGGGTCGGGAGGTCACACCCGCGGATATCGAGACCCTGCTGCCCCTGGTCCCGGATACCGTGGAGCGGTTCTACCTGAACTATCAGGACCATGCCCGGGACATCTTCGCCCCCGAACCCTATCTCGGTCTGTTCAGGCCAGCCAAGGTTGTGGTCAAGAAGACCAGGACCCAACTGGTAGACCACCGGGACCAGGCGATGTCCATGAGCCTTTCCGCCAACAATGTGGAGGTCCTAGAGAATGCCATCGAGAGCGGACCCTTGCAGGTGGTCTTCGGCGCGGTCACAGTCAGCTCAGTAGGCTTACGATTGAATCCCATGGCCTTCATCAACAGCGACAAGCATGGTGCCAGGGTCACCGCCATGCCGGGTGTTGACAGGTATCTGTAACTGTAACGGTAGTGGGGTCTGAGGGTCCGGTGATGCTGGAGATGGAGGCCCGGGTTCCCACCACAGAGACACAGAGGGCACCGAGCACTCACAGAGAATGTTTGAGAGTTTGGTTCTGGTTCGCAGATATGTATGGTTCAAAAGGTGTAATCGGAGCCTACTTGCCCAGTCGTC
>CAYSUX010000032.1:0-7228 GCA_964434315.1 uncultured archaeon | reverse complement strand
ACGGCTCGGTCGCAGGTGTTCGGCGCCCTTGCCCTTGTGGTTCAGGCCCCGACCCTTCTTGCCGGCGCTGGTGAGACCCCTTTGAGCCCTGCTCTTGTGGGCCCGGCCGCAGATCCAATTGATCTTGGGATCAGATTCAATGACCGGGTGATGGGGGTCGACCATGATTATCTCGTACCATTTTTGGCGGCCATCCTCACCGACCCAGTAGGAGTTGAGAACCTCCAGGTTGGGGAATCTACGGCAGGCACGCTCCTCGCCGATACGCTGGATCGACTTACCCATGGTGATCTTGGAGATACCCTTGTTCTTGGCCCTGCGACCGCCCTTGATGGTGTGCTTGCGCATTCCACCACGGCGGACCTTGACCCTGACCATGACATAGCCCTGTTTGGCCTTGAAACCCAGCCTGCGAGCGGCGTCCAGCCTGGTGGGTCGCTCGATTCGGGTAACTGTGGTCTCCCGTCGCCATTGAATGAGTCGTTCCTGGTAGAGGGCTCTGGTGGCTTCGTCCTTGGGACGCTTCCAGGCCTCGGCCATATATGCGTACATTGACCTTGACATCGCGATAGCCTCCATTGGAATTAAGGGGGTTTTAGCCTCGCTTACAGGTTCAGCGCATCGGAGTGCGCCACATTCCCGTCGGGCGGCAGCTCTATCTTCAGTGGGTATTTAATGACTGCGGTCCCAGGTCCGGGTCCCTAACCCGCCCGCCTGCCAGCCAACCCCTTGCGCAGTCGCGTATGCATACCAGAACAGCTTCGCCCAGGAGCAGGTGGCAGGCCTATCACACAAGGGCGTTCAGCAATCCGGTGGCCGGTAAAACGTAGCAATCAGGCCATCAACCTATATTTTCACGTCGTTTTTTGTCTATTAGGGCATATGATTAAATAAAATCAGCACAGCTTCATGCCCGGAGCAATGAGCCATGGAGCAGGGCCCAATGATGTCACAAACTACGAGAAAAATTACAAAGAAGGTATGTGTTCTTGGTGATCCGGCGGTGGGAAAGACCAGCTTGATCCGTCGTTACGTCTCCAATGCCTTCGATGAAAAATACCTCACCACCATCGGAGCCAACATCGTCAAGAAGGATATGGAGATCCCAGCCGAAGATGAACAACGGGCCATGGACCTGACACTGATGATCTGGGACCTGGCCGGACACAGGGCCTGGAACAGCATTAAGCAGGCCTACTACCAGGGCACCGAGGGGGCTATGATCGTCTGCGACATCACTAGGCGGGAGACCTTGTCCACCACCATCGACTGGATCAAATCCCTGATGGAGGTCACCGGGGATATCCCTTTCATCCTGATGGCCAACAAGTCGGACCTGAGGGATGAGGCCATGTTCGACCATGCAGAACTGCAGGAGGTGGCCGATGTCACCCGATCTCCCTTCCTGCTCACTTCGGCCAAGAACGGTCGCAACGTAGCCGAGGCCTTTGATCTTCTATCCAGGATGCTGGCTGCAAAGATCCAATGACCTTTGAAATGGTATGATTCTACCCAACAACTGTTCGTCACCGCTGAGGCGTCCCACCATGACCTCCGTGGCCAGCGCCACCAATTCCACGACCAATTCCACGACCATATGCAGCCGCGCCCGCCATCCTGATGTCGGTTGATTAGACCACCCAGACACTATAGCAGCTTAACTACCTGCCTACTCAAAGGGATGCTCTCCATTCCATATCGAAGCTCACTCTGTCTACTTGAAGCTCACTCTGTCTACTTGAAGCTCACTCTGTCTACTCGAAGCTCACTCTGTCTACTCGAAGGTGTTCATTCCTTCACGCATCCCCGAGAGCCCATAGGTTTTGGGAAACGAAGAATCATCTAGAGTTTCCCAAAACGATGTGCTTTCGGCCGAAAGGAGAAAGCGCAGGATTCAGGCGTATGACCTACCAGTGGATTGCCTGAGTCCGAATCACCGAACAATGTGAAGATGCACCCGGAGAATGGAGATTGTGATTCTAATCGTCACAATCGCGGCCCCTTCCCGAGAACCCGCAGGTTTTGGGAAACGAAGAATCATCTAGAGTTTCCCAAAACGACGTGTTTTCGACCGAAGGAAGAAAGCACGGGTCTTGGGAATGAGAATTGTCAGGGGAGCGTTCTGTAACTCCATACCAACACTCGATCACGATCACTGCCGCACCCCGAACGCCCGGAGGGTGCGGGGGTGTTTGGAGTGCTTTAGTCCACTCCAAACTCCCCGTATTTCCGACTGAAAGGAGGAAATGCGGGGGACGAGATTTGAACTCGCGGACCACTAAAGGACAAGGCCCTCAACCTTGCGCCGTTGACCAGGCTTGGCTACCCCCGCACAAGAGATCGCGGTGATGATAAATTCGGTATTAAACTTAAGAAGGTAATGGTCGAACAAAGCCGGTTATTTGCCATTGGCTTTATCTTCGGTCTTGTCCGGATCGGATACCTCCTTCTCAGGTTCATTGGCGGTTTCGCTAACCTTCTTTTGAAGCTCCGACAGTTCGGTCCTGAAGGATTCGAACCGGCCATTGAGCACTCGCAAGGCATAAAGCATGACCTCCTCGGAGCTGAGGGAGCCATCGGTCTCGAACCTGAGCAGGAAGCGGGTGGGGTCCTCCTCGACGGTGACATGCTCGAGCATCTCATCATCGTCATGGAATCGCCTTAGCACTTTGAGGAATTCCTGGACCTTGACCGCGTCTTCGAGGTGGTAGGTGGAGCCCTTCTTCTTGAAGTTCTCCTCGTTGAACAGCTCGAAAAGGGGCTTGACCGAAGGGTGGTTCTTGATGGTCACATTGGAGCAGTAGGTGTAACCGACACCAGAGCAGACCTGCCATTTGGCATGGTCGCGTCCCTGTCCCAGCTTGGCTCGGGCATAGAGCAACAGCCCTTCCTGGGGACCCAGTGTGACGATGGGTATCTTGGAGTCCAGGATACGAAGGTCATCGGTTCCCATGACCGGTTCCAGGTCGCCTGAGTAGACTGTGCAGGGTCCCTTCTTGTTCAGGGAGTACATCATGGTACAGCTCGGGCAACCTTCGCCGCCGCAACTGCAGTAGCTGGAGAAGGTGAAGGCCTTCAGATCGGTGGGTATCGGCAGCATCCCCAGGCGATGAGCGATTATCTCGTCGAAAAGAGGGGAGAGCGATTCGTAATCCACCAGTTTGTGGGTTCCGGGGTCTTCCTCGGTTCCCAGGTGACCCAGGTGGAAGTCCACCTCATCGATGGTCATCTTGGGTACATCGGCGATTATCGTACGCCGCAGGGAATTGACAAAGGTGTGATCGGCGTCCTTGATCTCTATAAGGGCCCGGGTGGAGTCGAGGGAGATGATGTTGAGCTCCAATTAGACCCGCCTCCCGCGTCGGCCGCCTTTCTTCTTGCAACCATCGTGGGGGATGGGGGTGACATCATCGATACGGGATATCTGGATGCCGGCCCGGGCCAGGGCCCGGATGGCTGCCTGGGCACCAGGTCCCGGTGAGGCGTTGCGCTTGCCTCCAGGTCCCCGTACCCTCACCTGCACCGTCCTGATGTTCCGCTCCTTGAGCTGTGTGGCGATGCGATCGGCGGCCATCATGGCTGCGAAGGGGCTGGATTCCTCCCGCTGATTGCGCACGACCATGCCGCCCGAACATTTGGTGATGGTCTCGGCCCCGGTGGCATCGGTGACGGTGATGATTATATCGTTATATGAAGCGTAGATGTGAGCGACTACCCAGCGTTCCATGGTCATTCCTCCTTCCCGGCCGGTGACTTTCCGGCCTTGACCTCATCAGGGGCTTTGGTCGGGGCGGGTTCGGGTGTTTTTTCTTCTTTGGCCTGGGTCTTCGGCTCGGCCTTCTCCTCCCTGGCAGGAGTTCGCTCTTGCCTGGGAGCCCTGTCGCGACCTTCGCCCTTGTCCCGGTCTCGATCCGGTTCCGGCGTGGTTTTGACCCTGACCGGGTGTTCCTCGTCGGATATCGGGGAATACTGGGAGATGGCGATGGATTCCTGCATCCCCTTGGGAACCAGTTGCGATGGTGTGCGAACGATCCTACCGCCCATCTCGATATGGCCGTGGATGATGAACTGACGGGCCTGTTTCATGGTGCTGGCCAGTCCCTTGTGGTAGACCACGGTCTGAAGGCGTCGGGCCAGGAGGTTGCCCAGTTCCAGGGTCAGTATGTCGCTGAAGTTGGCACCCGAGTCCAGCAGACCATACCGGTTATGGCGGGCCAGTTGCTGTTCCTTTTCCAGCTCGATCTGCTTGGAATCGGAACCCGATTGGGCGATGATACGGCGAGCCTGGTGACGCATGGCCCTGAGCTTGGAATTGGCCTTCCAGATCTCACGTTTGTTCTTCAGACCATATTGCTTCTTCAACTCGTTCTCGGCCTGTATTCGCTCGCTCTCCCAGGGATGGGAAGGGGTTGAGTACTTGCTACGGGTGAATTTGGGTGAGCCCATGGATATCCACCTACTTGACAATCTTCTTGCGGGATACTCCGACAGCCGAACCTGAGCGGCCGTTGGATTTGGAACGCTGACCCCGGACCTTCTGCCCGGTCTCATGCCGGATGCCTCGATAGGCCCTGATCTTGCGCAGACGGTTGATATCATCCTGCAGGGTCAGTTTTACATTGACCCCCACCAGATGGGTATCGTCGCCGGTATCGTAATCGCGTTGGCGATTGAGTAACCAACTGGGGGCTGTTTCGACAAAGGATACAACCTTGTCATTGAGTTCGCTGATCTGCTCATCGGTCAGGTTGCCTAGCTTCTGGTCACCATCGATCCCCATCTGGTGGATCACAGCCTGGGCTACCCTGTGGCCCACGCCTCGAATGGAGGTGATGCCCCATCCGAGAGGGCGCTCACCGTTCAGGTCTGTATCGGCGATTCTGACGATGTATTTGAAGTCTGAACTAACCTCGGTCAAGTTGATACCTCGACGATCGTTGCGGCGCTCTCAACAAGGGGGAGTATTTATATGCTTTGGCGGATAACACAGCAGAATCAACACGGTATAAGGCTTAATATCATCGTTGAAAAATACAGATGTTCGCCATAACTTTTTATTAGGGGAGGGGAGCTATATACACAGGTGCCGCAATGAAGAAACTGTTCTTCTTCCTCATCCTGGCCATCCTCCTGATCGGGAGCGTGTCAGCGTACGTGGGTTATACCGAGTTCATCGAAGACGACGATGATGACGACGATGACAAGCAGAATCGCGCCCCCACCGCGACCATCGAATACGAACCTGAAACGCCAAAGACCGGACAGGGCGTCTCCTTCTCGGCGGCGAACTCCACCGACCCGGACAAAGATAGCCTTTCATATTCCTGGGAGTTCGGTGATGGCGAGACATCTACCAGCATGGAAGTGGAACACGAATATGCCGAGGCTGACACCTACACCGTCAATCTGACCGTTACCGATGGTGAGGGTTTGAACGATACCGTATCCATTGATGTCGAGGTTATCGAGCCCTATGTATATACCAGTAGCCGAAATGGCAATGTCAATGATGGTATACTGAATCCCAATCCCAGTGAGGATGAGCAGTTCCCGGTGGATGAGGGCGCGATCAGGATATGGCTGGTCTGGAACCTCACAGCGAATAGCGGGGGTAGCCCCCAGGTCACGATCTCCCTTACCAACAGCACTGGTGACACGGTTCATACCGATTCCTATGGTGATGGTGATGGATATGAGCTCGAATATACCGGAGAGGATGCCGATGGCTCGGGTGACCTGGACTGGAACTGGCACATCGAGATAGATAACGGCAATATGGATTACGAACTCGAGATAAGGGTGGAGTACTAATCCATCCTGAGTCCTATTCCTGACGCTCCAGGACCCCGAAATGCCGTGTAAGTGACCTGTGCACCCGCTGTTCGAAATGCTCCACCAGCTTGAACGCGCCGTTCGTTGTCGGTGATTCCCAGAACCGGTCAGAAGGCATGGCCAGCACCACTCTCTCATCAGCGACCAGTAGCGCGGCAAAGGCCTCGAAGGCCCGCTCCATCAGCTTGGATAACGGTTCCCGGTCGGTGGTGGCCGAACGTCCGTAGGGCGGGTCGGTAACAATGGCCAGATGTCCTGGCGGGGGGCGCACTTCGGTCATCAGTCCCGGTAGCTCACCCACCTCGGCCTGAGCCAGCTCGAGCCTCTGTTCCGGCACCAAAAAATGGGCCAGATTGGCGGCGGTCCCCTTTACCATCGGTTCCAGAAGGTCAAAGCCGAAGCAGTTGTAGTCCATCAGGCCTGCCTCCAGGAGGATGCCACCGGTCCCGCAGAATGGATCGATCACGGTGCTCTCGACTGGCAGGCGAGCCAGGTTCACCATGGCCCGGGCCAGACGGGGGTGGAGGGATACCGGAGCGAAATGGGGGCGATGGCGGACATGGTGCCTCTCGACCTTATGGTAGGCTGTGGGTTCCAGTTCCAGGCCCCAGTGAAGCCGGTTCCCTGCCAGTATTCGGAGCGTCTGTCCTGGGTGTTCCAGGTCGACCGGATTGGTGGGGCTGATCAACCTGGCTCCGATATCCTTCTCCAGGTCGGTCAACGCAAGATGGACCGGGGCCTCACCGGTCCGGGTGGTCCTGACCCGAAAGCTTCCCCCGGGCAGGGAGGTGGTCCTGGCCACCTCATCGATGATGGTCGCGCTGACCGGGATATTCTCAGGGACCCCCTCCCGGATATCCTCAGATATTCTCTCAGGAATCTTCTTTGGTATCCTCTCAGGAATCTTCTCAGATATTCTCTCAGGAATCTTCTTTGGTATCCTCTCAACCGTCTGGGTCTTAGTTCCCTCATCAGCCAGTTCCAGGCTGCCCAGGGCCTGACAGACCCTGCGGCTCAGACCCAGGCGAGCCAGGGTCATGGTTCCAGGTAATGTATCCACCTCGACGGTCACTATCCTCCCTTCGACCGTTGGCCTGGGTCGCAGGCCCGAAACCGTCAGGACCGCTACAAGTTCGGCCAGGGCCAGGTCGGGATGGTCCCCACCCAGCAGCACGAGAAGCTTCACGGCCTGGCAGAGCTGGACCCTTTATTAAGGACCTGATACCATCGGTGGACAATGGCGGAACTCCTCAAAAGTCTCTCCCATACCATCTATGCCGGCATCCAGCGCAGGCTCTTGAAGGAGGTCATGAGCTATCCTCGCCCCAGGCATGTCGCGGTCATCATGGACGGTAACCGCCGCTACGCCCAGAAGATGGGATTGGAGACCACCGCC
>CAYSUX010000031.1:0-17278 GCA_964434315.1 uncultured archaeon | reverse complement strand
TAGGTAATTTTGGAGTTACAGATCTATGGAGTTTTAGAAGTTACATGACAGTTCATGGTGATCAGTTTCCTGGATTCATATCGAATTTTCAAAAGGCTGGCTCGTAAAAAGGATTATAAAGGGTTCCAACTTTCGATGATATAGTGGATCCACATGATGAATGATGCGTCAACAGGTTCCGATGAGGGACGACAAGGTCAAGGTCAATATCCACCTCCCAATCAAAGTTATCCTCAGAATCCTCCCGGACAACAACCCTATCAAGGCGATGGTAAGGGACAACCTAACGCCGGTGGATTTCCACCTCCACCTCCAATTGGCGGCAGTGGAGCTCATAGGATAGAGGAGGCCCGGGCCCAACGGGTTCTGACTGACCGTCTGATGTCCAAACTATGGATCTTCGCACCCTTGCTGGGATGGATAATCACTTTTATCATCAATATGCTTCCATTCCTAATCGGAGTGTCATTGTTTGGCGGGGGGAGTCCTAGCACGAACGAGTCCACCCTCGTCTTCGTCATAGCGCTCATTGTCGGTTTGATCATTTCCATCTATCCATGGTATCTCATGATAAAGCGTCGAACCGACCATTTCAACCGGGAACGAACCTTGAAGGCGGGGATCATCGAACTGATACAGGAAAAGAGCCATATGACAAGGGTCGCTGTTCCGACGGAACTGGCCACTTTGAACGCCGTGTACATGGAGGCAAATTCGGAAGAGACTGACAAGAACCCCATCGTATGGACCCTCATTGCGATGGTCATTCCCTGGATCGGAATGATGTTCGTGCTCTATTTCCTGATGAAGGACATCTACAAGCATCACAACCGCGATCTCGCTTTCATGCAGCATTCAGGGGCGGCCCTGAACCGTATGGGTTACACCATCGTCGTCCCCTCCTGGAGGGTTCTCCCACCCCGTTCCTTCATGCTCTATTTCATCCTTTCCTGCTGCATACCTTGTTTTGGGTTATACTGGGCTTATTCCATCATCAATGATTACAATGAGCATTTCACTACCCAGTGGCAATTCGAGGACCAACTTGTTATAGCCTACCAGTAGCCCTGTCTCCAAATATGCAACCTGAAAATCCCAATTTAAGCTTCTCTGCTTATAAAAAACTGGATCCCATCCACGTAGTCGTTATTCAATCGATCTCCCTGGTGGCGACCATAGGGCTGGGGATGGTCTTCTTTCTAAGCGATTTCAACCCGGATTTCCTCACCATCATGTGGTTGATCTCGGGACCGATCTATTGCATCAATCTACCCTATCTGCTGAATATCCTGGAAAAGATGGAAGTTTATATCTACCATCAGACCAACGAGATCAGACACAAGCTGAACTACCTTCAGAACGCCTATCCAACCAACGACCCCCTGGTCGTATCGAAAATTGCGGCGATCCTCTTCGTCTTGAACAAAGATCAAGCCAATTTTGGCAGACCGATGATCCAGCGTGAGCTGTTGGTCCTGGCCCTACTGTCGCCGGCCTGGCCGATCATGTTCTACTATCTGCACTACAAGGTCACCAAACGTCTCCAAATCCAGAAGAAGAACTTTCAAGAGGTCAATTCTCTGATGAGTTTCACCGGCTCCGAGATTCGGTCACCCCGGACCCTGGCGGATTACAACTACCAGATCCACCTGATCCTGGCTCTCTTCTCCATCATCGGTTTCGGTTTGACCTTCTTCATGTTCGGTGTGGGCTTTTTCGCCATCTACTGGACTTTGTTCCTGGTATTGGAACTCAACAAGCTCACTCAAACCCCGGACGAGACCCCGAGTTATGACCAAGCTCCTGACCCCGTTGCCCGATCCCCTTCTTCCGGGTCCAGCCAGGGTCTCCCGTTTTCGGGTCTATATCTGGTGGCCTTTTTCTGTTACGGGGCAACCTCGGGCTTTATCGCGGGATATTCCAACACATTTTATGCTATCAGCGTAGGGTCCCTTATGATTGTGAACCCCACTCTATTCATCCTCTTCGTCGTGGCCTTCATCGCGCCTGTGATCGAAGAAAGCGTAAAGGTTTCCGGTCTCTTATTTCAGGAATCGGACAAGGTCGCTCAATGGCCGATCTTCTACTGGGCCCTGTTCGGAATGGTCTCAGGCCTTGGCTTTGGTCTCATAGAGAATTATATATATTTTCAAACCTTCTACATTCATTACGATCTGCAGACTGCTCTGGACTTGCTCGCAATGAGATTCATCTTCCCCATCCATATGCTGGCCAGCGGCATGGCCGGTCTGGGAGTTGGTCTCTGGTTGAAGACCAAAAAGGTGATCTATTTGTTCACTTTCGGCTTGTTGGCCATGGCAATCCATAGTTCCTTTAATTTCCTGATGACTGTGGGGGTGGAGTAAAATGCCAGAACCACTCAAGGAAGAAATCAGCTCACTCCAAGCGACCATGTTCATCTTCATACCTCTGCTCATATGGTACGCCATCGGCTGGTTCATCTTCCCGGAGGTTATCAGTAACATCCAAATCGATGAACTGGAAGGGGCTGATTATAGATGGGGAGACCTGCCCATCGTCATGGCCGGGGTTGCAATAAGCTTAGGTCTATTTCTGTGGTATTTTATTACCATGATCGATCCCAGGTTAGAGGATTAATAGATCATGGAGCGAGACTCGATATCTGCAGTGGCCAGAAAGATCATAGAACAATTTCGAGTAGTCAGGCCCTATATCCTTTCCCACCATCCTCTCTGTGACCAGTTCATCGAGGATTGTTACAAACTTGGCAAACATCGTTTGTGCATTGGTTGCTTCACTTCCTACCCCATCACCTTGATCGTCGTGATGGTCTGGTATCTCGGGCTCATTGAACTTGATTATCCAACCCTGTACATCATCGGGACCCTGGCTGGCAGTGTTCAATTCCTGAGACTATTGCCCCAATCGAATCGGAAAGGCTTCAAGATGGTCATCAAGGTCTTCTTGGGTGTGGGCATAGGTCTCTATATCGCGGCCATATTTTCACTGCCTCTTTTAATATTTCATAAAATAATTATCTTGATTATCTGCGTGCAACTATCCGGTTATTTTGGAATTCTGCGTATGGAGAAGATGAAAGCTAGCTGTCACAAGTGTGAACATCAAGCTGACTGGAACTCATGTCCGGGTTTCGAGATCTTACACAGGGATCGATAGTCGACAACGACAGTCCATAGACCGATGACCGATGGATTAACACTTACTCTGAAGGGTCTGGAAACAGCCGTTCATTCCAGCTCCTTTGGGCCTTCTCGCCGGCCATCCTGTTCGGTGTTATCGTGAGGTTGTGAACTGGGATGGTCATAATGTGAATAATTAGGCGGATGAGGTGGAGAATAGGGCGGATGAGGTGGAGAATAGGGTAAATTGGTCAATGGGGGCGGGACCAGTGGTTGTTGGCTCTTTTCGCGCGCCAGAATCACGACGAAAGCGATTATTATTATCACGAGAAAGATCGCCCCGACCATGCAAACTGTCGTGGAATCTTCGAAAATACCTTCGAACTCTGGTACCTCAGAATCATAGGATGAATCAATCAACAGGTCATATCGCACCGAACCATTGGGGATGGTGTCATTCTCATGGCTGTTGTTACGATTGTCGATGATCAGTAGATATCGTTGGTCGTCCGGATCTTCCCAGATGAAATTCTCATGAGTGGTGTTTAAAAAGGCCTTGCTCGGCTGAAAAGTCTCATTGGGATAAAGCTCTTCGTATTCAATTGATGACATCACATAGATATCTACCGGTCCTCCCCTGATCTTGACATCAATGAGAGTTTTATCGTTGTAATAATTGGGGATTTGGTAGCTTACATCCTCATCCGATTCGAGATAGACGTTCTTGTAATCTGAGGCATCGACCCCGGGGGCGAGGTTCAGCAACAAGACAATAAATGATGAAAAATAGATACAGAATACGAATCCGGGATGTTGATGGACCCGCGATGGGCTTCTGGGAATGACCCTGTCGGGTACGGCTCGTAAGGGATTTTCTAATTCCATGATTAGCGTCCTCTATGGTTCATATGGATTTGCTATTTATTATTATCTGCCAGCCATTTGAGCCTTAGCAAGCCGATTCCCAGGGGATGCGAGGGCCCATTACCATTCGGGGACCCGGCCATATCCAATCCACCTGATAGCCAACCACGACAGTCGAATCGGTCACTGGTGGCTTAGCATGTGGCGGGTCACCCGGGCCATTGCGAGCGCCCGGCTTTGGTACGGGAGATATGGACGGCTGTTACAGTTACAGAGATCCTTTTTGGAAAGCTCTAGCAATTTTTTCATGGTGGTGAAAGTATGAACCACCTTAGCGCCCCCTCGCTCTGCTCGGTGGCACTCGGACTTTGGAAACGCTTCCCTGATATGGCGCATTCCAATCACCTTAGCGCCCCTCGCTCTGCTCGGTGGCACTCGGACTTTGGAAACGCTCCACAGATATGTCGCGTTCCAAAGTCAGAGACAGCGAGACACAGAGCCGGGCACAGAGAGCTATAGATTTCACTCTGTGATTTTATCTCTGTGCCCCTGTGGTGAAAACTCCAATCTGTCGCAAAGCGACTTTCTCGCCTCCCAGTCCTTTAAATATCCGCTTGTCGATGTAAAAGATGGATGGTCTATTCCACCAAGGTCCCGATCAACACCCCCGGACTGGGGGCCGCCACCACCGATGGCAGGCACAAGCTTCTGCTGGACCTGCGACAGCTTCTGGGCAAGTGCGGCTTTTTCATCTCCGATGTTGGGCCCGAGCGGAACATCTGCTTCGATCTGGTGGCCCGCCGCGACTCCCTGTTGTTGCTGGTGAAGGTACTGACCAACGTCGACGGCTTCACCGCCGAGGCGGCCCGTGAACTGCATACCCTGGCCTATTACATGCAGGCCTGCCCGATACTCGTGGGCACCCACAGCACCACCTCCGGGAAGCTGGACGAAGGTGTGCTCTACAGCCGCCACCAGATACCGCTTGTCAGCCCCGCCACGTTCCGGGACCAGGTCCAGGAGGCCACTCCGCCCTACATGAAGTCCGCACCGGGGGGCACTTTCGTCGACCTGATACCCGAGGTCCTGGAGGCGGCCCTGCAAGAAGAGGACGTTTCACTGGGCAGCCTATCCCAGGCCGCCGGCGTGGGCCGTCGTACCATCCAGCTCTACCTGAAGGGCATGGCCGCCACCGTGGATGTGGCCCTGAAGCTGGACGAGCTTCTCGACGATGAGATAATAATGGCCCAGCAGCTCTTCAAGACCGTGGAGGCCAACGAGCCGCCTTTCGCCCCCCTGACCATGCTGGACCGCTTCGCCCGCCATCTCCTGCGCCGGATGCAGCAACTGGGCTACCAGGTGACCCCCACCCAACGCAGCCCCTTCACGGCCCTGGCGGCCAACACATTCGGCCCTGCCCTATGCGACGCGACGAACCCGTCACTCACGGCCGCCGAGCGCCCCATCGGCTCCCAGCCCGCCACTCCGCCCAACAAGGAGCTACTGCTGACCATGGTGGTCGAGAAGCGCATCTCCAGGTCCAGGGCCACCCGCTTTGGCCAGATCTCCCAGATACTGGAGCGCGACGGTGTCATCCTTGCCAAAGAATCCACCAAGGACTCTGTGGCCGGCACCCCTGTCATACGGAAGAAGGAACTGGCCAAAACAGAGGACTCGGCCGAAGTGCATGAGCTCATCGAGGACCGGAGGGGGTGAAATATTTCACTGCCAGAGATTATACAATATCGTGTTTTCTAGAAAAAAATCATTTCTTAGTCATTCCTATTCTTTTCAATTACCGACTTAATAAAGTCAATTAATTCATATACTTGAGATGAAGGGTTACTTTCCCTACTATACAACTCAATACCATTTGCTTGATGCCTTTTATTTAATTCCTTCGCATTCATTATTGCGTCTGCGAGCAAAGGATCTAAAGTTACTTTCGTGCCACGTTCTTCATATGTTGGAAGCTTTTCACGAAGTTCTTTTTTAAGTTCCTCTCTATCGTGATATGGGGTAGGAAGTTGATAATGCATTAGAAACCAAATTTCAATACAAGGATTTGATAAGGTAATTCGAATTTTTCTTTTCCTTGCCATTATATCTGCTTGTTTTAATTCCTTATTTGTATTTTCATCGACATCGAATACACACCATACACCATCTCCACTATTTAGATTTATTTCATTTTCCCTACTCTGTTTAATTGCAAACTTTATAATACTTAACGGATCCGTACACCCACCATGTATGGGAATTATTTTAACATTACAAAAACGAGATTTAAACCCCAGGAAGTAGTTTATTTCAGTCTTTTGACCTTCACAAACTATCAAAACTCTATTTCTGATTGGGCGAGAGCCTGGCTTTCTTCTTGGTGAATAATTACGTTTCCGTTTCATGTTTAAGAATCCAATAATCTATAATCTTCTATAAACGGTATAGCTCCATATCTACCAGTAAGATAACCTAGCTGAATGTTTTTATCCTTTCGCGGGCGAAACTCTAACAAAGAAAATAACTCGGTGTTCTCTTTTTCAGGATCTTTCTCAGTAAACCAAATTTGGTCTCTTCTAAATAAACTCTGATCTAACAGATTTGAATTATGAGTTGTAAATATTAATTGTGCTTTTTCTTTAAAAGAATCCGTATGGAAAAGTGTTATCAAATATATAATTAACAAGTGATGTAATTTTGTATCTAATTCATCTACAATTAATACTTTACCATTTTTCAATACATCTATCCAATGACTAATTATTGAAAAGAACCTAATTGTTCCCTCAGATTCCTCTTTATAAAAATCAAATTCAGTACCCTTATGGTATGTTTTTATTTCTAAAGTCTTACCTTCCTTATCTCCATTAGAAGTTCTTAATAAATTTTGGATATTTTTTGGTATATTCTCTAAATCAATGGGTTTTAATCTTCCTACAACATCCGTAATGCTCAAATCAGCTACTCTAAGCATATCTAATAATATTTTCTTCATTTCAGGTTTTTCGAGCATTTGAATTGTAAACTCTTCGAGGAAAGGTCGATCTGTTGGACCCATAGTTATTAAATCTTCTTTTAACCATTCGAAAACCGGAGCTGTTTTATCATAATTAAATTGAGTAGCCCTGGATAGGTATAGGATGTTTTCTGGCGTTTTCTCGGAAATTGTTTTTTGTGTTTTTTTATCCACAGTAAAATGATATGTATTCGTATCATAACGTTTGAATACTAAAGCTCTTTTTCCTTTTGGATAGTAGTAAAGGCATTCTTTTATTATCGCTTTATTCGTATAAGAAACATTATAAAAATATTTTATATTATTCTTAATAAAAATTATTTCAAATTTTGTTGGTAAATTAATTGATTGTTTGTCTAATTTAAATGGTTCATAAGGTATCATCTCACCTTTCTGTTGTAAATGAGAAGAAATCACTAATCTTTTCAACTCGTTTATAGCTAGCAATACATTTGTTTTTCCAGATGCATTTGCACCAAATATTGCCCCACTCCGTACCAGCTTATCCTTGCCTAAAATGTCAATCTCAATTAAATTCTCTGGGAGTGATTTATCGGAAGAGGCTAGTAGACTCAGTGTAACTTCATCTTGAATTGACCGGTAGTTCTCGGCACGGAATTCTATTAGAGGCACTAAATTCACCGCTGGGAGTTTTTATTGGCTGATTTTGTGACTTATTCACAAATATCACACCATGATGAGGCGTCGTACTATTTATAACTTCGTATAATTTACTGTGCTTCGACGATCATAGACGCCTTCCTCACCCCCACCCCCGCCCCCGCCGCTTCATCCCTCCCGGCCTCGACGACCTCTACCAGCTCGACAACGACTGGCGGGTGATGCGCAATAATGGCGATTAGGAGCCGCGACCCCCCATGTTGCCCCCCCATGTTACCACCACAACCAATAGCCAACAACCAACAGCCAAGGAATCTTTTTATATGGTGTACGCCACCCAATCACCGCTATGAAACTTACGACGGTGTTTGAAAAAGAGGATGACTGGTGGATCGGGTATGTCGAGAATCTACCAGGTGCCAACACTCAGGGGCGTACCCTTGACGAAGCACGTGAAAACCTCAAAGAGGCGGTCCGGCTCGTTGTCGAGACAAACCGCGAGATTTGCTTGGACCTCGGCTTACCCCGACCCCAATTGGAGCAGCAATGATGTCAGTATTCTTGGAAACACCCCGCCTCGCCCTTCGCCGCTTCAAGCCCGCCGACCTCGACGACCTCTACCGGCTCGACAGTAGCCCCGAGGTGATGCGTTACATCAGTGGCGGGGTGCCGGCCACCAGGGAGGAGGTGACCACGGCCCTGGGCCGGGTGCTGGCCTACTATGATGAGAATCCCGGCCTGGGTTACTGGGTGGCCGTCCGCAAGACCGACGACGCCTTCGTGGGATGGGCCTGCCTATGCTATCTGGAAGGGACCTCAGAGGTGGAGGTGGGCTACCGATTGCTGCCCGAGTTCTGGGGTCGGGGCCTGGCCACCGAGGCTGGCCGGGCGATGGTCGAGTATGGTTTCAGGGAGCTTGGCCTGGACCGCATCGTGGGAGTGGCCGCCCCTGCAAACAAGGCCTCTTGCCGGGTGCTGGAGAAGCTGGGCCTGAGGTTCGAGAGGATGGCCCACTTCTATGCCCTCGACGTGGCCTATTTCGCACTGGAGAGACCACCGGCCAAGGGAAGGGCGGGAACGGAGACTGGGCCGGGGTCGGAGCCTGATCGGCGGCCGGCGATAAATACCACCATCGCCGCCCCATAGAACAAGGCCGCCGCCGCCAGCCCCAGGTTCCGGGCCACACGCTGTCCCGGGGTCAGGTCGATCTTGCCCTTGGTTCCCGGCGGAGGCGGGGGCGGCGGCTGTCCGCCCTGGGGTGGCGGGGATTGCTGTTGGGCCTGGGCCGCGATGATCGTCGTTGAGTCGCCTCGGCTGTCACTGGCATTACCACCGCGACCGCTATCACCGGCGGGCTCGACCACCTCCAGGTCCTCCACCCGGTTCAGGAACAGCGAGTAGCCCTCGGGGTTCCTGTCATCAGGGTCGAAACGGGCCGTCACCTTCACAATATCGCCCGGCCCGGCCTCCACCGGCAGGTTCTTCACCACCAACCGCAGCCTGGCCTCGGGGTGTTTGTCGTCGGCCAGGACCATGAAGGCCGACCCCGGACGCTCGGCCACCTCAGCGCGTCCCACCTTGACCATCTTGCCCACATACTCGTCAGGCTGGTTCACAAGCTCGAAGACGGGCGCCTGTACGGCCTGGCCCGAGCCTCCCGGACCCGAGCCCGGTTCGTGGGTGTATCGGATCTGCAGGAAGTGCTCGGCGTCGTCGAAGGCCACCCAGCCCGAGGCCATCACCAGTGCGCTGACAAGCCCCACGAACAGCAGCTTCGAGGGTAGTTTCAACCCCTGGGGCAGCCTCAACGCGCCCGGCAGCGCCCTGGCGATCTTCTGGAGGCCCAGGGCCGCCAACAGGCCCGCCGGAGGCGCTAGGGGCAGATAGTAGCGAATGTCGGTGAAGACCCGGTTCAGCACCCAGCTCTGGGTCAGATAGACCGCCGCCAGCATGACCATCCAATAGATCAGAGCCAGGGCTCCGCCCCGTCCTCGGCGGGTGTGCCGGGCCGCCCAGAGGCCGGGAGCGATGAGCAGCAAGGCCGGGAAGAAGGCTACAACGAATTTGGCCACCTGTCCCACGTTCTCCCGCTCGTCGGCCCCCACGTTGACATAGCCGTCCCACATCGAGGCCGAAGGCTCATGGGTGGTGATGGTCTGATTGTCGCCCGAACCGGAAAGCTCCAGGGTGTTCTTGGACTGGTAGCCCGAGTTGAAGGCGGTGCCGAAGTAGTGGGAGTTGTAGGCAGCCAAAGGTATCCCGATGAGCAACAACCCCAGGGTCAACGCCCCGACCCGGGTCAAGGGCTGCCTGAGGTTCGACCAGGCCAGCGCGGCCCTGAGCCGTCGGGGCAGCTCCCTCAGCTTCCCATCCGGAATATTGAGGTAGGCCAGGTAGAGGTAGGGCGCCCCGCACAGCAGCACCGTGGTGTAGCGCATGGTCACCCCCACGCCCATCATCACCCCTCCGGCCAGGGCCAGGCCCGCGCCCCGGTAGGGGTTCTTGTTGTGGGCGCCCTCCACCGCCAGCCAGAGGCCCGGAAAGGCGAAGGCCACCGCCGCCAGATCGCCCATCCACTGGCCGAAATGGAGGATCAGAACCACGCCGTTGCCCATGGTGAAAGCAGTGCCCAGCCAGGCCACCCGCCAGCCCCACAACCGGCGGCCCAGCCCGTAGGTCCCCAGGCAGGTCAGCCCCACCATCAGGCTGCCAAAGAGGTCCTCGACCCCCACGGCCATCAAGGGCAGCAGGGCCACGCTGGGACCCGGCGGCCAGTGGTTGACATAGCGGTACTCGTCGTCCACCTCGGCGATGCCCGAGGCCAGGGGCGGCTTGTAGCCATCCACCTCCAACCGGACCAGCAGTTGATACTCGCTCATCCCAAGCTCTCGGATAGCCGTGAGCGTGCCGTTGGCCGCGCTCTGACCCAGCTCCTCGGGGAGACCTTCCGGGACCTGGGTGAGGCTTGCCCGGGCCCCTTTGACCGGGCTGCCGAAGAGGTCCTGCACCGTCACAACCAGCTTGATCCTTTCAACCACCGACAGCTTGACCCGGCCATCGTTGTTCAGGCCGGGCAGCTCATCACCGGCCAGGGTCAGGTCCAGTGGCCCCGGGGGATCGCCGTCGGGGTCGCGCAACCGCAAGAATCCCTGCTTTGCGTCCAGGTCGCCCAGCTCCAGACGGCCATCATCGCCGGTTCGTCCCAGATGCCGGTCATTGAACGAGACCGTGTGGTTTCGGGCCGGCGTTCCGTTGGGATGGCGGGCTATGAGCAGGCCGCCGAGGGCGCGGTCGCTCAGGTACTCGAGGGTCGTGATGGAGTTGATGGTGTAGCGTGTGGGGCCGCCACTGGTTCCGGCGTCCATCTGTACCCTGACGATCAGGGGCGGCTCGCCGACCCGCTCCAGGATAACCTCCACGGTGGGTTTGCCAAGGGGGATATCGTACAGCAGGGCCTGGCCGTTCCCGGTGGTGTTGACCTGCAGGAACTCATGGTCGGGCAGGGGGATGCGAACCAGGGCTTTGTTCACCGGTGTCCCGTTGGTATGGGCCACGCTCACCCTGAGGTCATCAACCTTGCCGTCGGGGTCCAGGGCCACCATCTCGGCCGTCACCTCGAGCATCGAAGCCCCGGTGTCCACCGTGAATCGCTCCACACTCTCGTAATGGCCGGTGACCAGCTCCAGGGGCAACGAGTAGTGACCTTCGAGGTAGAGCTCGGCCCAGGGATAGTAGCCCTCCTCATCCTTGAGATGGCCTTTTATTTCCAGATCATGGGGCAGGCCCACCATGTAGACCGATAGCAACAGAAAGGCCGCTACCAGCAGTTGGGTTGCTGTCTTCTCGCGATTGACAAAGGCCCAGAACTCGCGGAGGTCCACGAAGAAACCCTAGTAATACTAGGTTAAAAACGCTTCCCCTTCGCCCTTGACAAAGCCAGCCTTGGCCTTTATAATTGTCAGCTCTTCCAGCCTTCGATCATGGCCAAACCAACGCCCCAGGATAAACCCGAAGAAGCCCCGGTCTACACCCCGCCCAAACTGCGCAAGATAAAGGTAGGGGATTGCAAACTCACCATATTACCATCGGTAAAGGGACTGACCAGCGAGCGTCGTCGGGTCAAGGGCGCTATCATGAAGTTCAAGCCCGATTGCCTGGCGGTGGGCATCTCACCCGGGGAGATCGACGGATTGAGGAAACTGACCGGAAGCGATGAAAAGATGCCCGAGTTCTTCCTTTCCCAGTACGAGGAGATATATGCCCAGGGATTGGCCTTCCTGGCCCGGAAGCAGAAGGACAAGGTGAAGCTGCCTCCGCCGGCCTTTGAGAGCGCGGTGCAGATCGGCCTGGAAGATGAGCTGATACTGGAGGGCCTGGACCTGGAGGAGGTAGCCTACACCACCGCCTACATCAGGCACATCACCCGGTGGCAATGGCTGCGTCAGAGCATGCGGCTCAAGAAGCTCAAGAAACGGCCCTGGGCCTCGACCGTGCCCTCGGATTTCGCCATCGAGTATGACGACGCCCTGTGCTCCTTGCCCGGTTATGCTGCCCTGGAACGGACCCGTGAGAAGGAGATGGCCGAACGGCTGGTGGAACTGGCCGGGGAGCACGAGAAGATACTGGCCATCATCGAGCTGCCCCGCGTGGACGGGATAATCGAGAGGTTGAAGGCGGCCAGGGCCGAGGGCGAGGCCGAGGACCGTGCCAATGCCGAGGACAGGGTCAAAGCCGGGGAAGGCCCGAAGAAGGACGGAAAGTAATCTGAGAATGGAACCAAGAGTGGAGCGAAGAGGAAGAGGCTATGGAAGCGGAAGATGTAGAGAAAAGATACATATATCCGTCCAGGGAACCCAGGTCGTCGTGGAACACGGGGGAGTCTCTCTCTCAGAGAAGGATTCAAGTAGCGGACGCACCTCTTTCACCGAAACACCGGAGAAACGTGCATGAGAACCGCTCGAACCCAACACTCATCCCTTTTCCTTGTCTCTCTCCTGCTGGGAAGCCTGCTTCTTCCCCTTGCCACCGTCCCCGAGCCTGCCTCAGCCGCGCCCCTGGCAACTGTTGAGCTCTCAACCAGCGTGGGGGCCAAGACCCCACTGGGAGACACCGTGCTCACAGGCTACTCCGCCAACTACACCGCCGCTCAGGACGTGGTAGCGGTTGAGCGGGACGTACTCCTGCCGGTGGAATCCATCGAGCGTGACGAGAACTTCCTGCCCGTGAGTCACGACAGCCAGTATTTCGTAGCCTGGCTGGAATCCGACGAGACAAAGTGGGAACCACACTCCCATCTCATGAACGATGCCCATGCCCTCATGTGGCTCAAGGCCTCTGAGCAGGGAATCATCGGCCCGGAGACCGGCTCTGTGCTCCAGGCGGGCCAGCAGTACGGCTTCATCGCCTCCCACGGTTCCATGGGGATGGGCGCTCCACCCTACCTCCCCAACAATACCGTGAAGGGAGATCCATTCCTTGAACTTGCCGGGCCGGTTGTCACACAGACCCAGGGAGTCTCCAATACCGGGGCCTCTGACATGACAGGTGTGGTGATGGCGGGATTCGCAGGGTTCAAGGGCGGGGATTACGATTTTGACGAGGACGGCACCGCCACCCTGCATCAGGAGTTCATCCTTCCCGAGGCAGCCGTTGCCGCCGGAGAGGAGGAAAAGTACAGCTATACCTACGCCTGGATACGTCCCAGGGACACTGATGTGGACGTGAACTTCGATCTCGATTTTGCAGAGCGCCAGGGAACCCTGGACATAACCTTCACCGGGGGCTATTGGAAGGAGGCGCGGGAGCTGATGATGCCAAGCGGCGTTGTCCAGCGCTACTGGGGTGTGGTCTTCTCACTCTACCTCTATTTATTCCCCTCCCACCAGGGAGCCGAGGAGGGGCTCACTCCCTGCTCCAGGCTGCTCTGGGCCCAGGAGGAGGGAAGTCTGGGGGAGTTGACCACAGGCGGACCCTGGGGGGAAGAGTCCTGGTCAGATGTCACTGGTGGCTTCGGGCTCCAGCTCAGGGATACGAAGGTGGAGGAACTCTATCTCGGGAACCTGGACCGTGACGGGGTCGGGGCCGGGGAAGAGGACGAGAGCGACGGGGAAGAGGATGCCCGGCTCACAGGGAGAGGACAGATCAGCTACGAACTGGACACAAATTACCTGGATCAAGGTTTTGCCGCTATAACCAACATCACCCCCTGGGGCCATGACGAACCCATTGTCGATGCCTACGGTATGGCCAACCTGGTGGTGGAGGGGGAGGACAATTTCCTCACCAGCGAGTGGCTGGTGGACCACAGTGCTGTCGCGGGGGTCTGGGTCTTCGGCTTTTCGATCGGCTGGATCACCATGTCCCCCACACTCCAGAACAGCGGTAATCCCTCCTGCAAATCGGATTCCTGGTGGTGGATCTACGATTCCGGCGGGGCCACCATCAACCTGGCCTTCAAGTTCAATGACGAGGTCCTGGTCTTGGCAAGGATCATGGTGAGACCAAGTGGCACCTTTGCCACCATCGTCATCGAGGCCGGGGCCTTCACCCTGGACTCTGAAGAACGGGAGATGAAGATCTTCTCGCACCTTGACCCCGGTATCAAAGGCTCTGTGAACTACGGTGGGCTCTCCCAGGACGAGGAGTTCGGCCCCCTGCCTGTCGGCACCAGAGGGGATGTGGAGTACGTCGAGGTGGAGGCAGATGACGGGAGAACGGTGAGATGGACCCCTTCCGACGAAGGCGGCATATTCGGTCTGGTTGATCACGGTGAGCTGGTGGCTCATCCCAGCGAGGAGAACGACGGGGAGCCCATCACCGACCAGGACATCAGGTTCTACACCGAGATGCGCAACTTCGGGGGCGATGCCTACCGGGCCTACGAGGTGAAGGCCAGCAGTCAACTCAGGATCGACTGGGGTGGGGAGGAACCAGTCACCGACCTGTCTCTCCAGCTTCCCGGGAAACCCGGGAAAATAGAGGTTGGAGAAACTCTCGAACTGGAAGCGCTGGTCACCAACTACGGAAACACCAGGACACCGTGCTACCTCTGGCTCACGATCGACGGGGAGCCTGCGGCGTTCACCACCCTGGAACTGGATGCCGGAGCCCGGGAGGAAGTGAAGCTGGAATGGACCGTGGGTGAGCGTGGTGAAGGCATCCTGGGTGTTCACAAGTGGACCAACTTCACGCTCAGGGGAGAGCATGAAGTCCATCTCGAGATCTTCCCGGTGGGCTACACCGAGGAGGGGGACCCGGATGACAATTATATCGATTTCAAGCTCAATGTGGTTGAGGCCGATGAGGAAGGTTTCCTTCAGGGAGTCGGCGGAACCCTCCTGGGTCTCCTGGGTCTCTTCATGGTAGTGGGCGTAGCCCTCATCCTGTGGCAGCGGCGGGAAGGCAGGGTGTACGAGGCTGAAGGATGGGAAGACTTTGAGGAAGACCTGGGCCCGGATGAAGAATGAATAGCTGAAAACGTTCTCCCACAGTCGCGTTCTACAACGTGACGTTTTCCTCGGAGTTGCTTGCAACTCCTACAGCCTTACCAGCTCCACGGCCTGAAAAACCTCTGTTGAAAACTATTAATGCTACGTCGTTGGCGCCCTCAGGTGAATCACATGAAACCGCACAGATCGCCGTTCTCAGAGTTGGATTCTCCGGGAATGTGGTGGGGTAGCACAAGTGAGATGTCCCACAACTAGTTTTTTTATACTCCATACGGTTCGGCACACTCGTGCCCGGGAGTCATAGACTGAAGAATCTCAGCATACTATGATGAAGATCCAATTGGACGATATCTTTGAAAAAGCTTACCAAATTCATACGTTATCCGGATTATTTCCATTCCAATTGCGGGGCACGATACTTCAAGGTGGATTAATGAATCGAACCAAACAATGTCTACTCTATGCCGTCATTCTGCTCCTGGCAACGGTAGCTATCCCCAGAGAGGCCGTGGTGTCCGCGGATACCACCAATGAGTTCGGGGACGACTCGACATCGAAGACCCTGACCTTCGAGGGAAAAGAGAACAATCATGAAGCGACCCTGAAACTGTCTGCAGAGGCCGAGGTCGAAAAGGCATACCTTGAATTTGAGGGCGACCAGAACGACGGGAGCTATCTCTACCATCCGTCATTCCTGATCGGAGACGACGACCAATGGGACACCATTTGGAACTTCAACGGCTCGGCATATGGGAGCCTGGGAGAACAGAGCGTGTTCTCGGACAATGGCACGTCCACTCCCATATCCTTTGGTGGAGAGGAGGAGAAAACCCGTTCCCTCTACATCCCGAAGAACGCAACGATCACATCCGCCACTGTGGATATCTCGGGCATAAAGAGTATCGGGACCGGGAACGGGACAATGCGGAACACGGTAAGCGATGGTTCCCTCATCACCAGTCATACTTCCAGCGCGCCCGCCGTTGTCTCCAAAGGATCCAATGTCTACATGGCTTGGATCGATACCGGAGACCTCGATTACGCCGGGTACGACAATGATATCTTCTTCAAGAGATCCAACGATAATGGGGTAACCTGGCATGCTTCGGTCCTGCTGTCCGAGACCACCTCGTCCGCCAATGCCCCTTCCATTGCCGTTGACGGCGGCGAGGTGTGTGTTGCCTGGTCCGAGGGAAATGACATCTACTTCAGGCTGTCCGAAGATGGAGGTGTTACATGGAACGATGTGGTGAATGTGGAGGGAATGGCCTACAGAGATCCGGTGGTGTCCTGTTCTGATGGTTTTTACTATCTGGTATGGATGACCCGGGATGAGAATTCAGCTACGTATCAGATTGGCTTCACGCGTTCGACAGACGGAGAGGACTGGGAGGAGCTGAGGATCATTTCGAACATCGTCGGTAGTGGGATCCATTCCCAATATCCCTGGATCTCCAGCTATGGGGACCATGTATATGCGGCATGGTACGAGCACGATCGACAGAATGGCACGTATGAAATCATGTACAAACACTCAGGGGACAATGGCGAGACATTCCAGAACTCCCACACCGAGATCGAACCGGGCTCGGATGATACAATGGATGATGTGAGGATAGCTTCCAACGAGAATGGGCATGTATACGCTGTCTGGCTGAGATTCAATCCCACTGCCGAAGTGTTTAATGTACATTATTCTTACTCCATTGATCACGGAAGCACCTGGTCCACTCCCGTAAACATCGACGATACGGATGCCAACATCAATGATGTCACCCTTTCCTCAGAGATGGAAGGCGGCGTGGACTACGTATATGTGGCGTGGGAGGATCATACGAGGAACATCTCCTTCAGACGATCGACCGATGAGATAACCTGGGGGACCACCCAGTGGGTCACCGATCAGGCAAACTATCCCACCATCCATGCCAACGATGACGGTCATGTCTATGTCGGATATAGGCGAACCAATCAGACGAACATCCTGGGGAACCAGGATATCTTCGCCAATGTCTCCGACGATCGGGGTGCGATCTGGGATGAGGCAGAGACCATATCCACCAGGTTCTTCGACGGCAGATCCTGGCATCCGGACATGGCGATTGTCGGTGACGAGATCTTCATGGTCTGGCAGGAGCAGGGGAACCTCTTCGGGATCGAGAACGGTATCGATTCAGATATCCTATTCCGGCATTACGATGGGAACG
>CAYSUX010000030.1:0-17448 GCA_964434315.1 uncultured archaeon | reverse complement strand
GATAATGATGGGGATATCGTCTTCACCGGTTTCTCGTTCGCCCGCATAATCAGCCAGGAGACCATCTACTCGGATGATGAGGGTCTGGCCAGCTTCGAGATCGAGGTCGATGAGCCCGGTATCTACAGCTACTTCGTGGAGACCGCCTATGCCAGCGAGGCCCAATACTATGCCGCGGCGGTGGGAGGCTTCCTGGGCAGTGAGTTCACCATCGAGCTGGGACTCGAGCAGATAGGCTCACTGATGGGCATCCCGGTCTACCTCAACCCCGAGGGCATAGGAGATGACCTGGAGTTCAGCGTCAATCTCTCGTCGGCCCTGGACGCCGAGGTGAATGTGGGTATCGCCCCCTTCGATTTCACGGACATTTTCGAGAATGTCCAGGGAGATTACGAAGGGGACGATATGGAATTGACCTTCAACCACGAGCGGCACAAGAACGCAAAGCTGACCGTCAATGGCCCCATATCCCTGCTCGGAGCCGTTGCCATGTCACCCGACGGTGACGATCCCGAGAGCTACTCACTGGCATTCGGCATCCTGTTGACCCCCGAGATCGAGGTATGGGTCTCCAGCGACGAGAACCTGTCACCCGGCGGGGAATACCAGCTCGACATAGAGCCGGCCGAGGGCCTTCCCGAGACCACCTACGGCGTTGTACTGCACGAGGCCTGGCTCGATACCAACGCCTTTGACGCATCCTATCTGTCCTCCCTGGCCTTTGGCAATATGATGGGGGAGGGCCTTATCGAGCCCGAGATCTGGGATGTCGCCGACAATATGTTCTCCATAATCTACGGAGAGGTCGATACGGCCGTCGCCGATATACCCGAGCTCCTCTGGGACGATGACTTCGTTCTGCTGACCGCAACCGAGGTGGACCTGGGCGCCGAATCGAAGATCGGGATCGCCTTCACCACCGAGATGGGCCTTGCCGCCAAGAACCTGGAACTCGAACTGATGACCGCCTCGCCAAGGTACACCGACGAGGTGGTGGTCAAGGTGACCAGTGAGGGGACCCCGGTTTCCGGTGTGACCGTTAGGGTATTCTACGATGGCACCAGGATCGAGACCCTTTCCAGCGATGGTGACGGAGAGGTGGAGTTCGATGCCGCGAACGTGGGTCTGCATCGCCTCACGGCCATGAAGGTGAATTACCGCGATGCTGAACTGGAGTTCCAGATAGCCAAGATGCCGCTGGAACTCGAGCTACTGACCGGTATACCCGAGGTTGACAGTGATATCGAGGTGAAGGTGACCGCCAATGATGATGCTCAAAGCGATGTGACCATTGTCGCCATCCTGAACGCCTCGGTCGTCCAGAATCTGACCAGCGATGGAAATGGCAAGGTCATCTTCAATCTCACAGAGGCCGGGACCTACACGATCCGGGCCACCAGGGAGAACTACGAGATGGACGAGCTCTACATCACCGTCCGTGATAAGGGCAGCGAGGTGAAGACCATGTCCGTGAGCTTCGTCCCCTCTGTCCTCAGGGAAGACCAGGAATTCACAGCCCTGGTGCGAGATACCGAAGACAACGAAGCCATCGAGGACGCGGTCGTTAAGGTACTTCGGTCGGGAGTGGTCATCTCGACCCTGATGACCGACGAGAACGGCCAGGTCCAGATCACCCTCGGCGAGGGGATCTACACCCTGACCGTGGAAAAGGATGGCTACCAGACCCTGACCACCGGGATCGAGGTGGAGGCGAACGCCCCCCCCACCGAGGATGACGGCGGTTTCCTATCCGGCCTGGGCCTGCTCATGGTGACCGTCAGTCTTCTGGGGGCCGTCATCCTTAAGAAAAGGTAACCCGCCTTTTAGTCGAGGATCCTTGCCTGCCCCCCTATACAGCCTACTGGCCTGGCGCAACCTGAGCCGTCGCAAGTACCGCAGCCTGTCGTTGATCGTGGTCCTGGCCGTGGGGATCGCCGCCCTGCTGTTGGTGGCCTCCCTGACCAATGGTGTGGAGAACACCATGGGTGAGAATGTCCATGACCTGCTTTCGTCGGATATCGCCATCCGTTCCGATACCAAGAACCGGGAGGCTTTATTCACAGTCTCCCCCGGGGTCATGACCCATCTGGAGGGAATGAGCGGGGTGAAGGCCGTCGCTCCCAGGATCGAGGCCGAGGGACTCATGAACTCCGGTGACGGCTGGCACAACACCAGCGGGACCCTGGTCTACGGCATCGATGGGGACCGGGACTCCGGTGTTTCCAGACTGGCCTCCTACCTGGACCAGGGGAGTTTTACCGACTTTCGCCACAGTGACCACACGCTCCCGCCCATAATCGTCGGCTCCAGTTACCTGGATAGTTTTGGCCTGCGGGTGGAGGATGGCAACGGGGTCCTGGAACCGACCGAGAAGGTGAGACTCTCATTCGGCAAGCTCAGGGAGGATGGCGGCGAGCTGGCGCCCATCGTTATCGATCTGGTCATAGTGGCCTCTTTTGCCTCTCATCTGCCCTACTTCGACAGCCTCACGGTGTTCATCCCCATCGAACAGTGCCGTTACCTGCTGGATCTGAACCCCCATGATCCCCAGGCCAACAAGTTGCTGGTCAAACTGGATGATCCGAAGAAGGCCGACCGGAAAAAGGACCAGATAGTGGAATACCTGGAGGAGCAGACCCGGCAACCCCTCTTCGGTCGGACCTATGTCGAGTATCAGGAACACTACCTGAACGACATCATCGCCACCACCCGGCCCATCGGTTACCTGATCATCGGCTTCTCGCTCCTGGCCGGGGTCCTGCGCATGGCTCACAGCTCGGCGACCAGCGTTCAGGAGCGGGTCGGTGACATCGGTATTCTGCGCGCCATCGGCTTTCCCAGAACCACGATCATGCAGGTCTACCTTCTGGAAGCCGGGGTCATCGGCCTTGCCGGCGGCCTACTGGGCCTGGGCCTGGGGTACCTCATCGTCCATCTCCTGTCCCTCAGCTCCCTGAGCCTGTTCTCAATGCCCCTGAGCGAGTTGAACCTCTGGCCTGACACCTCGTTCTCAGGCGGGCTCCTGTTGCTGGCCATCGGCGTCGGTGTCATCTCGGTCTGCGGATTCCTCTTCAAGCTCCTGGGCACCTCCACCGCCGGACTCATGCGCAGTGATTGAACCCCTTGGCCCTGGCTTTGGTCTTCGCCTTAGCAGGCCCAGCAGGCCCACTGACAGGATCAGGCCCAGCAGGCCCAACGGCAGCATGAGTGACGGTCTGTCATCGTCATCCTCCCCGGACGGTGGCGGCGGCTCGGTCTCCGGTTTCATGAGCGGCCCGCCATTCACTAGCAGATAGGCGATGGCCATGGCCTTGACATCGTAGGTGCCGCCATGGTAGTAGGCAGCCACATAGTAGGTGTCATTGACGGCAAAGTAGGGTATCTCGAGAGAAATGGTGAAACTGTCTCCCTCGGGTATTGCCGGACCGTCCACAACAAGCAGGGTGCCCCGGTCATTGCCGATGGTGATGGAGACCCCGAGGTCGGTCCCGGATGGCTCGGGTTCCACCTCGATGGTGATGAGTTCCCCCCGTTCGGCCGAGGCGGGAGCGGTTATCGTTATGTTGACGCTCTGGACCTGGACCAGACAATAACCCATCGACGCGGTCCCGTTGAGGACCCCCCTGACAACCAGGATATAGCTGCCGGCCGTGTTGGGAACCTGGATCGGTCCGGTGGTGTTGCCGGCTTCGAGCTCGACCTCCTTGCTCGTCAATGGCTCGGCTTCATCGATAGCCAGCTCCTGGACCTGGTCGATCCGGTAGAACTCCAGGGTGGCGTTCGGAAGATCATGAGGGGCCTCGATGGTGTAGTTCAGCTCACCGGTCGGTTGGATGGGGCCGCAAACCCGATTGCCCCTGACCACCTCCAGCTCCTTCCGGCAGGCAATGTCAATGGCGAACGGGACCCCGAACCCGTAGGTGGAAGTGCGCCCCAGATGTTCTCTTTCGGTATCGATCACATCGATATCGAATTTCAGGAAGGTAAGGTTGTCGAAAGTGGCGGATACCGTGTAGTTGAACGTGCTCCGGCCATCCACATACCGTTTGCCAAGGGTGCTGGTGGTGAACTCCTCTGGGCTGGAATAGGATACCAGGTTCACCATGGACTCACCGGAACTCACTCCTGCGTGTTGCCAGGTCCGGGCCGTTATGACCAGCTCGTACCCCTCGACCACGACACCGGGCAGCAACGTGGCCTCAACATAGAGATGGTTGACCCGCAGAATACGGCCGCAGTGGCGTTCCTTCGACCCATTGTCGTTGGTTGCCGTGACCTTGACCTGATACTCGGTAAGGTCGTCCAGGACCCCCGGCACCTCGAGGTCCAGATAGTAGGTCCGGTCTTCCCCTGTCATCTCCAGGGCCGCCACGACCTCCTGCCCGTTGGTCCAGATCCCCGCCTTGACCCAGGTAGCATGGGAGACGAGCGCGCTGATATTGACCCGGTCCAGGGGATGGGCATGGAATCGCCCGGAATCCTTGCCTTCCAGTAATATCGAATGGATCACCGGGGTCTGCCCGGTTTGCTCCCCTTCCGCAACAGCCAGGCCGGTCATCGGGTTCGGGAAGAACAAGGATGGCAGGCACAGCATGGCCAGGGCGGCCAACAGGGTCAACACGGTTCCGGGTGGGGTTCCAGGCGGAGTTCCAGGCGACCATGAGAGCCCGGACACTATCCGTCACCCCTTGGACCTTTGCGGGCCATGCCTAAGATCCAGCCGAGGACCATCCCGACCGAGACAACAAGGGCGATCCGGGCCATCCATCCGGGAGGCGGATCCTCGGTCTTTTCCATCCCTGGAACCGCTATGGTCCTCTCGACCAGGAGGGAGGTGTCGTTTCCCACCCTGAGCGTATGCTCCCCAGGACCCAGGGAGACCAGATACCGGCCCTGACCATCGGGATCGAACATCTCACCGTCGATCTCCAGCTTCTTCCCCAGTATGACAAAGCCATGACGGTGGCTGTGCGTCTCGTGAAAGGGGAGGCCCGAACTGAACGTATGAGGCAGTTCGAGCTCGATCCCCTCACTGTCATGGATCACTAGCCAGGCCACGGTAAGGCCGTGATAGACCACCTCCTCCTCCCACGACCCCAGGTCGACGATGGCCAGGTACCTTCCGGGTCGGGCGTCTGCCGGCGGGCGGAAGGTGACCTCGGCCGATCCCGTGCTGTCCAGAAGGCCCTTCCGATATTCGTAGGCATCGGTGGAACGGGTCTCAAAGAGCTCGGTGAGTGCGGTGACAGGTAGTATCCGCTCGTTGACCAGCAGAGCTCTCACGGCTATGAAGGCCCCGTTCTCCCGCTTCACCGAGACGGTCAATGGCTCTCCGGGAGCGGTGAATGCCGGGGCTGTGAGTTCGATGGGCCAGTCGTTGACCGCCACCAGCAGATGGGTCTCGGCCCGGGTCTGCCCCATGGTCGCCACGACACTGACCCGGTAGATGCCGGCCTTTGGTGGTACGAAAGAGAGTCTATCCCCCTGGATCGCATGGTCCAGGATAGTATGCTCCACGATCTCGGTCACGTTGAGTCCATCGATATGGCCCGGTGTGTCGATATCGATGACCACCTCCTCCAGAGGATAGAAGGGCCCGTTCACCGAGGTTCCGCCACCGGACAACATTGGCCTGGGGCCGGTCACCGTCAACTCGAAGGGCTGGACGACGATCCCGCACTCGACCGGCTCATGGTCCTGATAGGCGGCCATGACCCGGTAGAGTGTTGATCTTTCCATGGATGGGGGTTGGAATATGAACTCTGATCGACCCGTTGTCTCGATGAAGAACCGGTCCACCGTGATCTGGCTCCCGGGGTCGTCGATGTCCGATCGGGTGATGGTGACGTTCACCCGGCCCGCAAGGGGATCACCGACCCAGTTGACCAGCTCCAGGCGTACCGTGGTCGATTGGCGGTCGCTCCCATTGACGATGAGCAGGTCCCGGTCGGGAAAGACATAGAGGGCGAAGGCCTCCACCGCGAACTTGTGGGATCTGGTCTTGATATCGCCATCCTGGTAGCCTGTGATCGTCAGGATGTAGAGGCCCTCCGGTTCCGGTGCCGGGAAGGTCATGGTGTGGCTGCGGCCCGAGCTCTCCCAGCCCGACAGGGACAGGTTCACCCTGCCGGTCACTTTGATATCGGATATGTTGTCCAGCGGGGATACGGATACCAGAACGGTCTCGTTGGGGTACAGATGGTCCTGGCCCCGTTGCCCCTCCAGCCTCAACTGGACCGCCTCGGCCCTTGATGGCGGGCATAGGCCGAGTGCCAGGAGGGTGAACAACAGGATGATAGCACAGATGACAAGACCCCTGCCGGGCCTCCGAAACCTACCGCATCTCTGGTGCCTTCCAGGCTCTGGCGGGCCCCGAACGATGATACCGGACCATGGAGTGAGCCAGTCTGGCGCTACCGGGGAGCACTGCCCGTTCATTGTGACCGAACACCTGTTGGGGTCATTTACACAGCCCTATAACTCACTTTTCCGTAAACCGTAAACCGGTCGAACCTTTCGTCGGGGGCCGATCCCGAGCATCGATGTGTTACAATCCCGATGGTTGGTATGTTCAAGAGTATCGAATAGGGTTTTATACCGATTCCTTTTCTTTCTAGCATATTGTGAGGTGACGTTATGCCAAATCCGTCGCGGTACAAGTTGACCTTTCCATTGCTTACGCTGGCCCTTCTGATCATAGTAGCCATCGCTATTCCCGTCGTTCAGGAACCTGGACCCGGTGAACCAGGCAACTACGGAACTGCCAGGATCTCCAAGCCGGTGTCCGATATGGGACCGAACCGCAATTTCGAGGGTCCTCAACTGCTGGAAACAGAATCATTTTACCGTATGCCCAACGGCACCCTGGCACCGGTGCCCGAAGAGGACCTGGAAGATGAAGGGCGGGGTTCAGAGGATAAACAGCCCTTCACCCATCAGGATACCCGGATGGTGCCCAGGGAGGAGCTGGTCATCGTAGGCGATAATAACATCGAGTTCATTGATGACCATCTGGACAACTATCCGCACATTACGGACCTTGAAAGCCAGGAAGATGATTTCGATGAGTTCGAGCCCGCAACCGGTGATTTCGATGGCGACGGCCGGGCCGAGACCGCCATCCTGGGTCTGCACGACGGGGACCTATCCCTGTGGGTTTTGGATGACCGGAAAGAGTGGTTCTCCAATATGTCCAACGGATTGGCCCAAGAGAAGATCCTTGGGATAGAAGATGACGAGGATGTATGGGGCATTCATCGCGATTGTAAATCCATAGCCACCGGAGACATCGACGGGGACGGTCTGGACGAGATAGCCGTTGTCACACCGGTTATTGAATGGATCGAATTCGATGAACCCATTGAAGGTATCTTTGGCGATATCACAGGCATGTTCGGGACTTTTGTCAGGGTCATCCTATTTGACGATGCCGATGAGGATTTTAAAGAGCTCACCAATTGGAATATCGGTAGTGGTTACCTGCCGGACATCACGATGGGAGACATGAACGGTGACGCCAGGGATGAGATAATATTCACCGCCACAGAGGCCAATAAATGGGATGTCAACCTCTTCCTCTTCGAGTACAACGAGACCTCCCAGGTCAAGATGTCACCGCTCATCAGGAACAAGGAGGCCCAGGAGTACTGGTCGGGTGGCGAGGATTCCGACTTCTGGTGGGGCAAGGAGGTCAACGTGGGTGAAAAACCCAAGGATGGTAACCAACGCCAGGATTCCGATGTTATCACCGGCGATATCGATGGTGACGGACTACAAGAGGTCATCGTGCTCACTGGAGCCCATGAGCGGCTCGATGAAGAGGAGGACATGTCCACGGTCATGGACGTCTATGATTACCTTCCAGAGGAGAACAATGTCTCCAGGTACAAGAAGACCCCCGATAGCTGGCAAACCTTCCATGACGATAGCGGCTGGCTGCGCCTGAGGGTCAAGACCGGCGATATTGACGGCGACATGATGGACGAGATCATCGTGGGCGGGCCCTGGGACGATGACATCGACGCCTGGGTCTTTGACGACGCCCAGCACTCGTTCAAGCAGATGAAACGCTGGGATGATAACGACGGCGACCTGGGGGCAAGCGACCCCGATAAGGCCCGAGGGGGTCGCAGGAGCCATGTGAGATTTGATGTGGGGGATGTGGACTGTGACGGCAAGGATGAGATAGTATTTGTGACCGAGGAGCGAGGCTCCAAGAAGCCAAGCTTCTTCTTCGGTCTGTTCGGAGGCGGTGACACCGGGAGCATGGGTCACAAGGTCTGGGTCTACGATGATGTCAAGGGAATGGCTTACTGGAAGGAGGGCGAAAAGGAATTTTCCGAAGCCGATATGCCCTTGCTCACCAGTTTTAAAATAGGATCAGATATGGAATACCCATTACTGGCGCTCGGAGATATCGACGGCGACGGCATAGTACTCCAGTACAACGGGGACCACACCGTGAAGATAAGCAAACCCCGCCCCATCGCCGTATTGGCCGCGCCACCCCAGTATATGCCCAACGGACCACCAGGGGATTCCGATGTATTCCCTCAAAACTACGCTTTCTCGGGAACCACCTATGGCCTGGGTTCCACAACCGGGTCCGGTACCAGCAAATCCCACACCGATTCGGTCCATGTGGGCGCTTCGGTCTCCCTGGGATACAAATGGCCCGGCGCCTCGGTAATGGCCACCTTCACCACCACCATGAACTGGGAGTTCACCCAGACCAACAGCAATACCGAGCTTATCACCATGGCCCGGGAGTTCAACGGTGACTCCGACGGCGATACCATCATCTACCAGACCGTCAAGTTCGATGTCTACAACTACACCGTCACCAGCCATCCCGATAAGAAGGCTATCGGAAGCTATACGCTTATCGAGGTTCCCAGACGGGACTGGTGGTACAAGGAGTATGTTGAGTATTACAACGAGATACCCTATATCCAGAAACATCCCGAGTACCAGATCGGCAAGGACATCTTCAAACACCAGGTGGGCAAGCCCTGGACCTATCCCACTGTCGCCGAGGCCGACGATATCATGGCCAAGGCCGAATCGATGAAGTGGGCCATAAACAAGGAGAAGACCTATCCCTTCAACATTGTCAAGGAACCAAGATGTCGCTATCCCGAGTACTGTGGCGGCTGGCAATCCGAGGCCCTGTATGTCGGTCATGGCGGAGGCACCCAGTCGGTGACCATCGACCTGTCCAAGGAGCAGATAACCGAGAACGCCAAGACCTTTGGAATGGATTTCGATCTGACCGTTGAAGCCGAATTCGGGGGAGCTGGAGTGTCCGGTGGATTCGGCGTCTCGGCGGGCTATGGCTTCTCCAACACCCATTCCTCCTCCATAATCACCGGCGAGGAGACCGTCTATCGAGGGACGGTGGGCGATATCTATGAATCCCAGGCCTATGAGGACTACGGTTACGGCTTCGGTCTGTTCGTTTACAATCACAAGCGAGCCCCTGATTTCGGTTTTCAGGTACTCAATTATGTTGTCGCGGACTTCAACATGCAGGCCGCGGTTGGCGCCAGAGCCGATGTTGACTGTACGGCCGCCCTGGATATGGAGCCATCGGGCAAGTACCTGCCCGACAAGTGTCTTTTTAAAAATAACGCCAAGGTCCATGGCGCCAAGACCGAAAAAGGTGTTAATGGCAACGCCCTCAAATTTGATGGGACCGATGATTACGTCTCATTCGAGGAGCCCCTCTTCATCGCGCCTCCGGGCAACCTGACGGTCTCGGCCAACATCAAACCCGACAACCTGGAAAACGGCACGATCGTATATGGCGGCGATAGAGGCGAATACAAACTCTATCTGGAAAACGGCACACTAGTGTTCGCGGTCAGGTTGGGAGCCCAGGTGGGGTGGGAGTCCGAGGAGAAGCCGACGGATTCCGGGAGGGGTGATGATGTACCGCTCCCGCCGCCAAGTGATAACCTGACCATCCTTGACCAACCCCAGTGGATCAAGGTCGATTATCCCTTCGATATCCCTCCAGATGACTGGAAACGGGTTACGGCCACATATTCGTTCGCCGATAAGATAATCCTCTATATTGACGGCGAGGAGGTGGCAAACGAGACCATGCCCGCCTTCCCTATTCACGATCCTGGCCGGAATGCTCTAACCTCCATCGGTTCCACCAACGGTAGCGAGGGCGAATTCTTTGCCGGCTCTATCGACGATGTCATCATCCTGAAGCGGATAATGAACGATACCAACGAGACCCGGAACGTCGAACACTTCCTGCTGGTGACATCATCTGGAACCTATCGGGATGGCGAGACAAAGGTCGACGACATTGGTGATGGCGCCCAGATCTGTATGCCTCTCTTCCCATTGCTGATCCTGCTGGTCATCGCCTTGCTCCTGCTCTACTGGACCGAGGTGCTCAGGATGGTGGGACTGAAGAAGGAGCATGATGAGGAGTGTATCTACTGCGGCTCACACGAGGAACTGCAACACGGCCATCTCGTGGCTCCATCCAAGGGCGGCCAGAAGCCGGTCATAGCCTGTGCCAAGTGTAACCTCTCCAAGGGCGACAAGGGCCTGATGGAGTGGCTGCGATGGACCAAGCTGGAACGTCCCGAAAGATGGGAGCTCATCGTCGACTGGAACAAAGAACCAAAGGAGGGGGAGGTCCCGGTCAAGGTCCGCAAGGTCAGGGATGAGAAGACCCGGATCCCCGAGCCTGAGCGAGTCTCGACTCCCAGGGAACCGGTCGATGACGGGGATCGCTGTATCTACTGTGGCGCCACCGGGAAGCTCACCAAAGAGCATGTGGTCTCCAAGGGCCGGGAGCCCGAGAACGCCTGTACCGGATGCCATCTCTCCCGTAGCGACAAGAGCTTGGAAGAGTGGCTCGACTATGTCAAGGAGAACAAGGATGAGAAGTGGGAGGCCATCGTAACCCACAACAAGGGCCAGCGTGGTGAGGTGCCCGAACATGTCCGTGCCATAAGGGATCAGAAACCGGATACCTGTATCTACTGCGGCTCACACGAGGAGATCGTCGAGACCACCATCGTGGCAGCCAGCAAGGGTGGCAAGAAGCCCGTGGCGGCCTGTGAGCAATGCTTCAGGTCCAAGGGCACCAAGGCCCTTATGGAGTGGCTTAGATGGACCAAGGTCGAGCGTCCCGAACGCTGGGATGCCATCGTCGAGTTCAATCAAGGCAAACAGGGCGAGGTGCCCCAGAAGGTCCACACGGTGCGGGATGAACCAGTCAAAGAGCGGAAGACCCCACCTGAACAAAAAGATGAACCAAAGGCACCCCCGAAACCCAAGAAAGCATCCAAGAAAGCATCCAAGAAGGTATCCAAGAAAGAATCAAAGCCAAAAGAAAAGCCAAAGTCCAAACCAAAGTCCGAACCAAAGTCCGAACCAAAGTCCAAACCAAAGTCCGAACCCAAGCAGAAGCCAAAATCGAAGGCTGAGCCAACAGAAGAACCAAAGGCCGAGACCTGTGTCTATTGCGGGGCGTCGGGTAAGCTCACGAACAAACATGTGATGGCCGAGGGGCAGAAACCGACCACGTCCTGTATTAGCTGCCATCTCTCCCGCAAGAAAGCCGAGGGGATGGAAGAGTGGTTCGCGCAACTCAAAAAGAAGAAGCCCGAGAAATGGGAAGCCATACTTGGACAGGCCAAGGGGAAGCGTACCAAACTGGCCAAGACCATCAGGAAGATCGATAGCATGGAGGAGGCGTGAGAATGTCGGGTGTTTGGACCCACCGCCTGGGATGTGGGGCGTTGCTACTCGGAATGTTGACCCTGTTGGTGGTCATTAACCTATCAGGGGAAGCGGAGGCAAAGGACCCCATCGACAGTAAGGAACTTTCTTCCGGCAATGTGACTGTCGAGGTTGCTTTCTCGAACGATGGTAGCTATATCGCGGCCGGGACTGGCGGTGATGACAGTACCCTATTCCTATACGGCAGAAATCTCACCACTTCGGATCTGGATTCTTTGGGCACAGCTTCAACCAATTCATCGATCGTCGATGTTGATATATCCAGTGATGGTGAGTACATCGTGGTTGGTCAGAACAAATCCAGCTTGATGGATCTGAGCCTCTTCACTTACAAAGAAAACCTGACCTCCCTATGGAATATCTCAACTGGCGGACTGATCTATCAAGTGGCAATATCGGTGAACGGTCAATTCATCGCTGTCATCGGGAGCAATGGCCTATCGCTCTATTCGACCGTTGATTCAAAACTGATCGGAAGAAACGAAAGTGTGGATGATTGTCTGAGTATGGCCATATCCGGCGATGGAAGTTACGTCGTTGTCGGGATGGAAGATGGTACTGTGGCTCTGTTCAACAAGAACAACGCCGGTAGTGATTGGACTGCCGAGTGGAGCTACATCACCGGTGGCGACGTATCATCGGTGGACATATCCGCCATCGGAAATAACATCATTGCCGGTTCAGATGATAACTTCGTCTACCTGTTCACCCAGGCGAGCGAAACACCAACGACCTATGACATCGGCGATGATGTTGTATCGGTCTCCATCTCCAATAGCGGTGGCTACATGGTGGCCGGATCCGGAGACGAGGATGTCTATTTCTTTATCAATGATATTATCTCTCCTTTAAGACTCTTCTCAACCACTGGCGCGGCCAATCATACCATTATCTCCGGGAATGGCAAATACATCACCGCCGGAGCGGAAGGTGGAACCTACTGGTTCCAGCAAGATCCCAACAAGCGCATAGGTTCCAACAGCTCTTTGGATACATATGACCTGGCCTCAAGCGACGACGGGCTATACACCGTCGTGGGCACTGAAACCGGGGAGTTGCTCCTCTTCTATGCCAACAGCGCTCCCGAGATCGAACTGGATTCTCCGGAGAACAACAAGCAGACGAGTCAGACCTTTCTGGTATGGAACTGTACCGACGAGGATGGGGATGATCTGACCTATGATATCTATCTTGGCACCAGCAAGAGTCAGGTCTTTCTCATCGATCATGTGGAGCAAAGCCCCTATGTCCTTCACGACAGGATAGCGCATGGAACGACCTATTATTGGAAGGTCGTTGCCAGTGACGGGGTTCACGAGACCCAATCAATAATCAGGAACTTCACCTTCGAGGATATCCCTCCCACGGTCACCTTTACCTCGGCCGAGATCAAAAGTGGCTCAATATTGGTGACGGGAACCGCTGCAGACGAAATAGCGATAGTGGATGTCAAGGTGAAGGTCATACCTCCCGGCGTAGACAAGGAATCAATAGAATGGGCGATAGCCCAGGGTACCGAGAATTGGACATATGCCTGGTGTATCAAAGAAGGCGCTACAGAAGGCGACTATGACATCTATATCAAGTCCTACGACGGACATTCCCATTCGGATAATATATCGGCTAACAAGACCCTGGCGAAACCGGAACTGACCATTGACCACCACGATTTTGACCCGGACGACGAGAGCTTTTACATTCTCCGGGGCACGGCCGATTCCGATGACGGTATCGTTTCGGTCAGGGTCCAGGTGGGTACCGACGGGGACTGGTACAACGCCGACGGGACAGAGGATTGGGAGTTCCTCTGGTACACCTACACTATCAAACCGGATACCTATACGCTGACGGTCGAAGCCTTTGACGGGGCCTGGTACGCCACTCAATCCGTCGAGGTGACCACGACAGGACCGGCCGTGGACTTCATAGAGATACCAAAAAAGGTCAAAGGGAACCTGACCCTGCAAGGTACCATCGCGAACCCGACCGAGGATAGTCGGTTGGAGGTGCGCATCTACAACGATTCCTGGTCCTCGGGATGGAAGAGGATGGAAGGCGAGAATAAGACCAGGACCTATGTTTGGAACACCGCCGAGAACGATGATGGGGCCTACACCATCGAGTTTCGTTTCTTCGAAGGCTTTCGTGTATTGCCTCTTCGTTCCTACCAGACCCAGGTCGCCAACAACGAGGAAGACGATGGTGGTATCTTCGATACCTGTCTGATCCCCCTGATCCCCCTATTGTTTTTGCTGTTGGTCGCCTTGCTGTTGCTATACTGGAAGCGAAAGGAGTCGGCTGACGAGGAGTGCATCTACTGCGGCTCAACCGAGCCCCCCCTCCATCATGCCCATCTCATCGCTCCCTCCAAGGGCGGTCAGAAGCCGGTCACGGCCTGTGCCAAGTGCAACCTGTCCAAGGGCGACAAGGCCCTGATGGAGTGGCTGAGATGGACCAAGGTCGAGCGGCCCGAACGCTGGGAACTCATAGTGGACTGGAACCTGGAGCCAAAGGAGGGCGAGGTACCCGAGAAGGTCCGCAAGGTCAGAGACGAGTATGTCCCGGGCGCTGACGACGATGATGATGATGATGAAGGCGACGGTGAGCGGGATCGGATGTTCGCCGACATCGCCGCCTCCGAGGACCCGGACACGACCGAGGATTGCATCTACTGCGGCGCCACCGAGATGCTCACCCATGAGCATATCGTTTTCGAAGGGCAGGAGCCCGTGACCGCCTGTACGAGCTGCCACCTCTCACGTAGCGACAAGGATATCGAGGAATGGCTCGAGTACGTCAAGGAGAACAAGGATGACAAATGGGGGCGGATCGCCGTTTACAACCATGGCAAACGAGGCGAGGTACCCGGTTATGTCCATGCCCTGCGCGACCAACGCCCCGATACCTGTATCTATTGCGGTTCTCACGATGACATCCACGAGACCACCATCGTGGCAGCCAGCAAGGGTGGCAAGAAGCCTGTGCCTGCCTGTGAGCAATGCTTCAGGTCCAAGGGCACCAAGGCCCTTATGGAGTGGCTTAGATGGACCCGGCAGGAACGGCCCGAGCGATGGGAGACCATCGTTGAGTTCAACCATGGTAAACGGGGTGAGGTACCCCAGAAGGTCCACACGGTACGGGACGAGGATGACTCGCCGGCCAGGTCTTCGGAACCCGGTTCAGCCGAGGCGCCCCCTGATATCGATGAGGATGTCTCCTGTGTCTATTGCGGTGCCACCAAGAAGCTCACCCGGGACCATGTGGTCTCCAAGGGCCGGGAACCCGAAGCCGCCTGTACCAGTTGTCATCTCTCACGTGGCGACAAGGGACTGGAAGAGTGGCTCGAGTACGTAAAGGAGAACAGGGAGGACAAATGGAATGGTATCGTCGCCTTCAACAAAGGCAAACGTGGCGAGGTGCCGGAACACGTTCACGCCCTGCGCGACGAACGCCCCGATACCTGTATCTATTGCGGCTCTCACGAGGATATCCAGGAGACCACTATCATCGCCGCCAGCAAGGGTGGCAAGAAGCCTGTGGCGGCCTGTGAGCAATGCTTCAGGTCCAAGGGCACCAAGGCCCTGATGGAGTGGCTTAGATGGACCAAGACGGAGCGGCCCGAACGGTGGGATGCCATCGTCGAGTTCAATCAGGGCAAACAGGGCGAGGTGCCCCAGAAGGTCCACACGGTGCGGGACGAGGCCGACGCGCCGGTCAAGGCCGAGACCGGGACCCCTCCGGTTCCCCGCAACCTTAAAAAGGAGGCCAAGGAGCCGAAAGGACCCGGAGAGTGTATCTACTGTGGCGCCACCGGAAGACTGACCCTGAAACACCTTGTCGCTCCCGACCGGGAACCGGTGGCGGCCTGCCTTGGCTGCAACTCGTCCAAGGGCAAGAAGCCCCTCGAGGAATGGTTACTCGACACAAAGGAGAACAAGCCGGAGAAGTGGAAGACCATCTTGGCTCACAGCAAAGGCAAACGTGGCGAGATTCCGGTGACCGTACGAAAGGTCGAGAAGGTCAAGCCCGTGGTCTGCATCTACTGCGGCTCTGGCAAGAATATCGAACCGAACCATCTTATCTCCCCCAGGAAGAGCGAACAGGAACCGGTGGCGGCCTGCGCGCGTTGCCACGAGTCCAAGGGGAGATCGACCCTGGTACAATGGTTCAGACGGGCCAGAAAGGACGACGAAAAGCTCTGGCAACAGATCGTCGTCAACAACAAAGGCAAACGCGGCGAAGTGCCCCGGAAGGTCAAGAACGTCAGGGATGAGTAGAGCGGGTCAAAGCCCCGGATACACCACCGAGGACGATGGTGACGGTCAGCCAGCCAGCCAGCCAGCCAGCCAGCCAGCCAGCCAGCCAGCCGGTCATTGCCTGTCCTGTCCTCTCCCGCAGATTCCGTTCCATCGGGTCTTGCCTTGCGGCCAGCCGGAACCGCTCAGAATGAATAGAACAGACAGCCGGCAGGTCACTCTCCGATGACCTTCACCAGGACCCGCTTGGGCCGCCGACCATCGAACTCGCCATAGAATATGCGCTCCCAGGTACCCAGGTCCAGGCTGCCCTTGGTAACGGCCACGGTTACATCGCGACCCATGATCTGCCGCTTGTGGTGCGCGTCGCCGTTATCCTCGCCGGTGCGGTTGTGACGGTATCGTTCGATGGGGGCGTGGGGCGCCAGTTGTTCCAGCCAATCCTTGTAGTCGGCGTGGAGCCCGGACTCGTCGTCGTTGATGAACACCGAGGCGGTGATGTGCATGGCGTTGACCAGGCAGAGGCCCTCCTGGATGCCAGATTTGCGGACTATCTCCTGCACGGTGGGCGTAATGTGGACAAAATCCATGCGGGTCGGGATATTGAACTTCAGGTATTCTGTGGCTGATCTCATGGGGCTGGTAGAAACCTCGACCTCAAAGGTCTTTCTGGCTTTGATTGTCCTCAGGAGGCGGGTCACCGTCGGTCCCCGTTTTTGAGCTCGGTTCACCCGGATCATCACCATCTTTCCCATTCCTGCTCATAACAACGGTTGCAGCCACGATGGCGCCCACCGCCAGCAGACCGCCCAGGCCAAAGGACAGCAGCAGCTCCACGAAGTCCTTGGCCGCCTCCTCGATTATCCGTGGCAGGTTGGCAGCCACCACGCCGACGCTGGGGTCGTGGTAGATGGAGGTGAGGTTGGTCAGCATGGGATAGGATAGGTACAAGCGCAGACCTGAACCGTCGGTGGCGTAGGTGGTGGTGACATTCTCCAGTTGTCCGTTCTGGTCCTGACTCAGTTCAGCCTGTGAGACCCAGTTGTAGAAGCCCTCTTCCAGCTCCTTGTTGTTCACCAGACCGATATGCTGATGGCCGGCCTGCTTGTCCTCGAATCGATGCTCGTTGGAATCATTGAAGCCGGGATGCAGACGTTGTTGGTGATGGGCCTCATCGGTCTGGAATTCCCGCTTCTTCTCTCCCTGGGGTGGCTGGTTGAATAACACCTGCTCCACTGCCAGGTTCTCCACCGGAAGCTCCTTGTGAAACGTGATCTCGATATCGATCTTCAACTCCGAGGAACCAAGGACCTCATAATTGATCCCCGAATCGAGCGATTCGTTGTAGCTGTTGGTAGCCAGGAGAAAGTGAAGTGTGAGGGTGGCGGCGTTGCTTATCTTTTCCTTGGATCCTCCCACC
>CAYSUX010000029.1:0-17711 GCA_964434315.1 uncultured archaeon | reverse complement strand
GCCGCAAGCAGGCCGAGAAGATAATGGATGCCGGCCAATCCCGACTTTATCACCATGCCCTCAACTGGCTCAAGCGGGCACGGATCGCTTATCAGACTGCTGGCAAGGAAGCGGGATGGTCAGCCTACCTGGCTTCCTTGCTGGAAAAGCACAGCCGCAAGTACAGTTTGACGCCCGGGCTCAAAGAGCTGAGGTGAGCATGGATAGAGGCAAGGGAAAGAATGCGGAAGGGAGAGTAAAGCACGAGCTTCTCCGCAAAGCCCTCAGGGAGCATTTCGGCTTTGCCGACTTTCGCCCCGGCCAGGAGATTGCCATCGGCCACCTTCTGCGGGGTCAGGATACCCTGGTGGTCATGCCCACCGGCGCCGGCAAATCCCTCATCTATCAACTGGCTGCACTTCTCCTGCCAGGCACCACCCTGGTCATCTCGCCACTTATCTCGCTGATGAAGGACCAGACCGATTTTTTGAACAAACGCAAGCTTCCCGCCACCTTCATTAACAGCAGCCTTGGCCCTGCCGAACAAAACCGCCGCCTGGAAGCCCTGGCCCGAGGCGAGTACAAACTGATCTATGTAGCCCCTGAAAGGCTACGCAGCCAGCGCTTTCTGCGCTCCCTGACTTCAGGGGAGGTGAATCTGCTGGTGGTGGACGAGGCCCACTGTATCTCCGAGTGGGGCCACGACTTCAGACCGGATTACCTGCATATTACACCGACGTGCGAACTCCTGGGCAATCCCACCACCGTCGCCTTGACCGCCACCGCCACGCCCCGGGTCCAGAACGACATCGGAAACCTGCTGGGCCTCACCTTTGCCCGCAGGCTGGTCACCGGCTTTAACCGGCCCAATCTGACCCTGGAGGTCCGCTACCTGTCTGATGAGAAGGCCAAACTTAAGGCCCTGGCTGAACTGCTGGCGGCACTAAGGGGCAGGGGTGAAGAGGGCTCCCCGGAAGGCGGGATCGTTTACACCGGCACCCGCCGGGACGCCGAAGAGGTGGCTGAATTCGTTCGCGATGTTATCGGCCTGCCAGCTCACCACTACCACGCCGGTCTGGACCCCGACGCGCGCCGGGTTGCGCAGGAGGCCTTCTTGTCCGGCGACCTGCCGGTGATGGCGGCCACCAACGCCTTCGGCATGGGACTCGACCGGCCCGCCGGGCGCTTCGCCATCCATTCCGCAAGGCCCGGACCCCTGGAGGCCATTTACCAGGAGGCCGGCCGGGGGGGGAGGGACGGGCTGCCCGCTCGGGCGGTCCTCTTCTACGCTCCCCGGGACGTGGCCATGCAGGAGTATTTTATCGAAAACGACTCGCCGACGCTAAAGGAACTCAAAAACCTGCACGGCTATCTGAGGTCCACCGCTCCCCAGGGTCCCCTACGAATAACCTGGCCGGAGCTGGAACAGGCTACCGGGCTCCCCAATCAGAAGGTGAAGGTTGGAATCCAGAAGCTGGAATCCGTCGACGCTCTCAACCGCCAGGCTGATGAGGGGGCGAATATCGTACTGGAGATGGGTCACCTTTCCGAGGCGGCCTTGAATGAAACCTGGACCGAGGTCCTGGCCCGTCGGGAGCACAAACGGGCTCAACTGGCCAAAATGCAGGCCTATGCCGAGACAAACCAGTGTCGCCGCCGGGTCATTCTGGACCACTTCGGCGACCACGGCTCGCTTGACGCCCCTCTGTGCTGCGACAACTGCCTGGTCAGGGAGGAGGCCCTGGCGCGCCCGGCCAGCCCGGCGGCAAAGGGGCCCCTCACCACCTCCCAACAGGCCGCCTTGAAGGTGCTCGACGCCATCCACACCCTCTCCTTTCCCCTGGGCTCTCACAAGGTGGCGCAACTGCTCACTGGCTCCAGGGCCAAAGGCCCGTTACGGCTGGGTCTGGACCGCCATCCCCTTTACGGGGAGTTGGGGACCTACCGGCTGGGGGCGATACGGGCCCTCATCCGCCGGCTCATCGCTTCCGGCCATCTCAAGCAGATGGGCGGACGCTATCCCACTCTGGGCCTGACCGCCGGGGGCGAGGCTGTCCTGCAGGCCGGCACTCCCATCGAGGTGGACTTAACCGGAATAGATCCAATTGCCGAAAAGCAACGAGAGGCTCAGCCGGAGGCCCAAAGAAAGGCCGGGGGCAGCATGGCCCTCACCGGTGAGTTACTGGCCCAAGGCCTGACACCGGAGCAGATCGCCGCTGAGCGTGGCCTGGCGCCGTCCACCATCTACTCCCACCTGGCGCAACTCATCGGCGATGGCAAGGTGGAGGTGGAGGCCGTGGTCCCCGGGGAGATCCGCGAACAGATCGAAGAGACCATCCGGTCCGTGGGCTCCGCTGCCAGCCTGCCCCCCCTCAAGGCCCGGTTGCCTGACCACATCGACTACAATGTGATACGGTGTGTGGCGCGGGCCTGGGACCTCCATCCTGACTGATCCAAAACCTATATCATGCCTGTATCGCCCGGTTCCCGACCAGGTAACGGTCACCGCCTTTCTGAACGGCTGGTGTCCGGCTATGAACCTGAGCTTTGAGCGGGCCGGGCGGGCTGCCGCCGAGTTCGGTGACAAGGTGGATTTCCAGCATATCGATACCTACGATCGAGACACATTTCTGGAATGGGGAATATCTGACGGTCTCTACATCGACGGTAAGGAAGTGAGTACCGGACCACCTCCTTCTTATAAGAAGCTCAAAAAGCTAATGGACAAACGGGTCAGGAAGCTATAGGCTTGAAAAGTTAAAGGCTGTCGGCTGTCAATGATCGGGTCATGCGTCATCGTGACCATCCTTGCCTTCAGGGGGCTTCAAGCCCTTGCCAAGAGCAAATGACGTAGAATTTCCTTTCTCGACGGTAGGTATAAAAACAATATGTGGGGATTAAAGACATTCTCTTTGATGATATCACGATACCTCCCATGCCCTTTATAGCTGGCAGCCCGCATTGCCGATGGATATGCGAATCTTGTATGGAGTAGTGGGTGAGGGTCTCGGCCATGCCACCAGAAGCCAGGTCATCCTGGAACATCTGCAAGAAGAACATGAGGTCCAGGTCGTGGCCTCCAGGAAGGCCTACAACTATCTTTCCGGGTACTTCAATGATGTGACATCCATTGAAGGCTACGAGTTCGAGATAGATGGCAATGCCCTGGATTACAGGAAGACCCTGGCCAGCTTCTTCAAACTGCTCCCCCGCAAGGCCATTGCCAATCTGCAGAGCTTCATGACCGCCTGCCGGAAGCGACAGCCCGAGCTGGTCATCAGTGATTTCGAGAGTTTTTCCTACCTTTACGGCAAATTCAACGACCTGCCGGTGATATCCATCGACAATATGCAGATATTGAACCGGTGTCAAATACCGGTCCCGGCCGAACACCGCAAGGACTACCTGCTGGCCAAGGCCGTGGTCAAGAACAAACTGCCCAACTGCCACCATTACCTTATCACAACTTTCTTCTACCCCCGAGTCCGCAAACCAAACACCGACCTCTTCCCGCCGATATTGCGTCGTTCCATACTGGAGGCACGGGCCAGCGAAAAAGATCATATCTTCGTCTATCAGACCTCCACGGTCGGCGACGAACTTTTGCCTGTCTTGAAGGAGATAGACGCGCGATTCGTCATCTACGGATATGGAAAGGAACGCCGGGAGGGCAATCTGAGCTTCAGGGGATTCTCCCAACAGGGCTTCGTCGCTGACCTGGCCTCCTCCAGGGCCGTCATCGCCAATAGCGGTTTCTCCTTGCTGGGCGAGGCCCTTTTCCTTGGCAAGCCATACCTGGCAGTCCCGGTGCGAAGACAGTTCGAACAGCGCCTCAACGGCATCTACCTGGAGAAGCTGGGTTATGGCGAGTGCCATGCCGGCCTGGATATCGATGTGATAACCGGATTCCTGGACCGGACCCCGCTCTACCGGGAGAACCTGGAGACCTTCGAGCATGACGGGAACCGGGCCATACTGGCCAGGTTGGACCGCCTGCTGGACAACCTCCTGAACTGAACAAGCTGCCCCATCGATAAGGACCTCGAACATCGTTATCCCGCTGAGCCGGCTCACACGCTGGATTCAGTATCCCTACTCTCTCTCCCTCCTTTTGACCCAACACCCCTCCTGACTCTACCATTTGCTTATATACCCCATTGATATGCACGGCCGAGGTCCTTTCTCGATTGGACCTTATAAAGCCAACAGAGGCATAATATGAACGATCGACGAGGCGGTTATCAGGACCGCGGAAGGGGCGGCGGTTACGACCGACCCCCACGTGAAATGCACGATGTTACCTGCTCTGACTGTGGTACCGAGACCCAGGTGCCCTTCAAGCCGGATGGCGAGCGACCCGTCTATTGCCGGGATTGCTACCAGAAGCGCCGACCCAAGCGGTATTGAGACCCTTTGAACCTGAGAACCGTTTCACAACAGATATCCATCGAAGCCCCGGACCGGGAGAACCGGTGAGGCTTCGAATTGTTCGACCCATAGTTCATTTCGTTGAAGATGGGTCGTATAGGCCCTGACCGGGTTTCAGTCCCCGGGCAATGAACGATAGTTCCGACAGGATGATCGCTGTCGCGCCCCAGACCCGGTGACCATAAAAACAAAAGAAAGGTACCTCCATTGGCCCGACCACGGTCTCCATCACTTCCCTGTGTCGTAAAGCCGGGTCGAGCAATTCCTCCAGGGTGATGGTGAAGAGATCCTGGACCTCGGATTCCTGAAGTCTCAATGGCCAGGGCAAGCCTCTCTTTGGGTCCCCTTGCGTCCGGACTTCGCCTTCCGGCGCTTTGAGCCTACCGGTTTCGAGCATACCCAGCACCGGTACGACCAGATGGCGGCTCACCGGGATGGGTACCGGCGAAAGCCTGCCCAGCACCCTCACCCGGGAAGGATCGAGCCCGATCTCTTCTTGGGCCTCCCTCAGGGCCCCTGCCTCATCTATCTCGCCCTCTTTGAGTCGACCGCCGGGCAGTGAGACCTGGCCACCGTGCGCCCGCCCATCCTCGGTGCGCAGGATCAGGGGGAATCGCCATTGCCCGCTCTGCCGGAACAGGGCGATGAGCACTGCCGCGTGACGATAGTCCCTGGTCGGTAACCCGGTCATGGCTCGCTCTTTCGGGACCATTGGCATCTGGGCTTCAAGGCCCGGCAAGCCCGCATTCAGGGCAGTTCCCAGGGTGGCGTACATATCCTCGTATCGGGGCGGGAAACGGGACCGGTGCGATTTTTCACGCGGCATGGGGTATGTGTCGGGCATGGGTCGCTCTGGTCAGGATGGTCCGGGTTTTGAGATTATGGCAATACACTTGTGGTTTGTTCTTCGGTAGATCGGCAGGCAAAATCCTGTCATGGATGATTGATCCAGGGGGTCAGAATCTCTTTTATTGGCCAATTGAAACGAACAGCGCAAACGCGATCCGCCCTCGCAGTCTACATCGGAGCCACCGCCATGCAGCTTGCCAAGAAATACACACTAGGACTGGTTATCCTGGTCGCGCTGTCCACCGTAGCGGCCACCCAGTATGCCCGAAGCGCCGTCGGATACGAGTTCGACGTCCATTGCGGGCAGGACGCCAACTTTCGTTACGTCGGACATGATTATGCCCCGGATGGAATACTGGCCATTCGGAATCCCGATGGTTCCGTCATCCTGGAGGTCGGCGATTTCGCCCGGGGCCAGGATATCTGGTACACCGCCGCCTTTGGTCTTGTGAATGAGAACATGTTCGCCCTCGATATCACAGGGTTCAATGTCACAGGTACCGGAGCCGACCATATCTACATCTGGTTGCACAACAACGCCAATATCAAGGCCGAGGACGATTCGGGAATCCTGGCCTGGGACGGCGCCAATGGCTACCAGGCCCTGGCAGAACACTGGCCCCTGGCCGTTGGCGACAACGACCCCACCGATATGGAGTCCATCGACACTCCCACGGACGGCCCCTCCGATATGCGGGCCATGACCGACCCCACCGCCGATGACAATGCCACCGACACGGACCATGTCTGGATCCAGGTCAAGCTATCGATCCCCGAGAGCGCGAGCAATGGTAACTACGCCGGGACCATCACCATCGACACCCGACAGGTCGAATAGGCAAGGGGTCTGCGCCATGTCTCCTTGCACTCCGGCGATGCCGGACACCCTCTGTACAAGTACAAGGAACCGGGATACCGGACCACCGCCGTAACGCGATCGGATCCGAGACCCAAAGAGGAAGGGAAAAACCGGCTGCTGTTGAAATCCCAAAACGGATTCCAGGTAGCTATTTAACAGCCCTGCGGTCTATTCGATCCAAAGCATGGGCGAGCGTGAACAGATCCTGATCGAGCGTGAGGAGCTCCGGCACCATATGGGCGAGCGGGTCAAGGAGTTGCGCTGCATGTATGGTGTTGCCGAGTCGATACGCAAGCGCGCAACCATCGAAGAGGTCTTCCGGGACGTGGTTCAGCTCATCCCCGACGGATGGCAATATCCCCACATCACACGGGGTCAGATATTCTTCGACGGTGAGCCATTCCGGGTTGAAACCTTCGACCGGACACCCTGGGTCCAGTCTGCAGAACTGTTCATCAACGGCCAGTGCCGGGGAGCGGTGGAAGTATTTTACCTGGAGCGGCGCCCCGAGCTGGATGAAGGCCCCTTTCTTCAGGAGGAACGGAATCTTATCAACGGGATCGCCCGGACCCTGAGTGAGAACATTGAGCGCACGGAGGTAAAGCGGGCTCTCAGTGATAGCGAACAGAGATACCGTTCCCTGTTCGAGAGGTCCAACGACGCTATAATCATCCATGACCTGATGGGCGATATCCTCGAGGTAAATTCCAAGGCCTGCCAGCTTCTTGGTCACAAGGCCGAAAGACTGACCACCATGACCCTGTGGATGATCCATCCCGAAGCCGAGCTATCAAGGGTCAAGCTATCCTCTCAGAAGATCTTGGAGAAAGGCCATATCCTCTATGAATCCCGGTTCGTCGGGCCCCATGAAAGGATGATCGACGTTGAGATCAGCTCAAGTCTGATCGACCGGGAAAAGGGCCTGGTCCAGGCCATTGTCAGGGACATCACCGGGAGCATCCGGGCCCAGGAGGAGATGAAGAGGCGCCTGATGCGGTTCAGGCTCGAGGGTGGGAATATCTATCTGGTGAAAGAGACCAGACCTCACCTCTCGGTCCAGGCCTTCAGAGATGTCCTGAACATCGGTTACCAGGGTCTGGTCATCTCGAGGACGCCGGAGAGAGAACTGAAACCCCTGATAGGCGAGTGTGAATACTGGTGGATGGCCGAGAAAGGCGGATCGGACGGTATGGCCCCGGACCTGGGTTTTCTAGAGCAGGAGATCGATGATTGGCCTAAAAAGAGCGCGATCTATATCGAGCGGCTGGATTACCTTGTTTCCCGCAACAGTTTTCCCGAGGTCCTGTCGTTCATACAGCACCTGAAGGAGTACGCCTACCTGGCCGGCCATATAATCATCATCTCCCTTGATCCGGGTACCCAGTTACCGCTTGAGCTCAGGCTACTGGAGAAGGAGGCCCATGAGGTCGAGCCCAGGGTCAAGGGCAAGCTCTCCGCCGTTCTCTTGGATCTGGTACGGCATGTCCATCGACAAAACTCCATGGGGGTCAAACCTTCCTATACTGAATTGAGCCGTGAACTGGGTGCGAGCAGGCCAACCATCCGGAAGCGGATCAGACATCTCGTTTACCTGGATTATATCAGGGAAGAGCAGAAGGGGAAGAGTAAGAATGTGGAGCTCACCGAGAAGGGTTTGGCACTTTTCAATTCATAATTTTTCCATGTTTTCCATATAATTTACCAAGTGTTTTTAGGGTTGGAAACCCATGTTATATCACTTCTGAAGTGATCCGATGAGTCCGGGCGATGAACATGTACCTGTACCTGTACCTGTCTCCTCGACAGACTTGGCGAACCGAAGTGATGTCTCCTCGACAGACTTGGCGAACCGAAGTGATGCGAGATTGACGGGTTTGCCGTCTGACCAGGATCGCCTGCCGGCCCAAAGGACCAGTTCGAAGCCATCCTCAGGAGGATGGAGCATGGATAAAAGCAGGTGGACGATCGAGATGAAGACTGTTTACGATGAATATGAGGCCAGAAACTGGTTCCGGGCCCATGGGTCCCTGAATGTCAGTTGTGTCAAGGATGGAATGCGGGCCGAATGTCACACCTTCCCGGAAGCCGAGCGGTTCTTTCTGGGGTGGAACGAAAACGATCCGAAATCGATATCCTAGCCATGAGGGACTCACAATCCCGGGCAGTGACCTTGGTTGATCCCTACTTTGAACCTTGCTTCATGGGCTTTGACTGCGGATTCGAAATATCTCCGGGAATCGTGATCCTCAACCTCTCCTATGCCAGGCTCGGTGAGCATGAGCGGCGGCGCAATGAGGGTTCGGTATCCGATAACGGTACCCTGATGGTGGACACCGGCGAGTTCACCGGCCGCTCACCCGATGACCGGTATCTGGTCCGGGAGTCGGGCTCTGACAGGAACATCTGGTGGGGCCCGGTCAACCAGCCGATCGACAGTGTGGTCTTCGATGAGTTGCTAGGCCGGGTGAGGGCTTCCCTTCATGGCCGGGAGATCTATGCTCAGGACGGTTATGTCGGGGCCGATGAAAGTTGTTCCATGGCTGTGCGGGTCATCACCAGCAGGGCCTGGCAGGCCCATTTCGCGCGCAACATGTTCATCCAACCGAATCCCGAACAGCTCCGGGATTTCAAGCCCAAGTTCACCATCATCGATTCCCACACGGCTCTGGACCCGGACTTCAAGGTCCATGGGCTCAACTCCCGGGTTTTTGTAATCATCAACCTGAAGCAGAGGTTGGCCCTCATCGGCGGCACCGAGTATGGTGGTGAGATCAAGAAGACAATGTTCTCGGTGATGAACTATTATCTGCCTCGCAAAGGCATCCTTTCCATGCATTGCTCGGCCAACATGGGTCAGGCCGGGGACATAGCTTTATTCTTCGGCCTGTCGGGTACCGGCAAGACGACCCTGTCCACCGATTCGGACCGCTACATCATCGGTGATGACGAGCATGGCTGGTCTGATGACGGTATCTTCAATCTGGAGGGAGGCTGCTACGCCAAGTGTATCGACCTCGACCCGACCAAGGAACCGGATATCTTCAACGCCATCCGACCGCCGGCTCTGCTGGAGAATGTGGTCTACGACCCGGTCACCGGTCGGGTGGATTATTCCGACAACTCCAAGACCGAGAACACCCGTGTCTCCTATCCTCTGGAATCCCTGACAAAACGCCAATCCTCGGGCAGAGGTGGTCATCCAAAGAACATCATCTTTCTGACCTGCGACGCCTTTGGGGTGTTGCCTCCGGTGGCCAGGCTAACTCCCGCCAAGGCGATGTACTATTTCATCTCCGGGTACACTTCCAAGGTCGCCGGGACCGAGCGAGGTATCGTCGAACCGGTGGCGGTATTCTCGGCCTGCTTTGGCGAGCCCTTCCTGCCTTTACATCCCACGGTCTACGCCAGCCTCATGATGGACCGGATCTATCGTCACGGAGCCGCTGTCTGGCTGGTGAACACCGGGTGGATCGGCGGGTCCTATGGAGTGGGTGAACGGATAGAACTGGATATGACCCGCAGGATCATCTCGGCCATCCTCGGTGGCGAGCTTAGAAATTCAGGTTATTTTAGAATGCCGATCTTTGAGCTAGATATCCCTGACCGGGTCCCGGGGATCAACCCCTCTCTGCTCGATCCGGTGAATACCTGGCAGGACCGGGAGGCCTTCCATCGTCAGGTCGTTGGACTAGCTCGCCTTTTTTCCAAGAATTTTGTCAAGTACACTGAGAACGGGATCGATTTTGACTATTCGGCCTTCGGACCCCAACTTGAAGACTTTGTTGATCATTGTCACGGTAACTATTCCAGGGTCCCGATGGGATCATTGACCGAATCAATCGGTACATGACGTTGCCATGATCACTTATCACCCCATCTCCGATCTCTTTACTACCTCGAAGGGGCTTCATAAGGCATATGCAGTCGTCTGTCGTCACAGCGCTTGATGGATCAAGGTAGAAGATAGATATCAGTCCATGTCCCACTCGGGCGGGGTGAACAGGCCGGAGTGTCCCGGCGGCCGGTCGACAAGGGGTAATCGCAACACACTGTCTGACGATTCGCCGATGCTCAAGGGCAACTGGCCCTGGGGTGGCGGGTAGAGGTAGTCCTCTCCGATGACCGAGATGACCAGTCGGATGGCATGATCCTTCGGAACAACGACGTCCATGGGGTTGAACTCCATACGCATGGTATAGGTCATGGCCGGGATGACCGGTTTGGCAACATAACCTCCGTCCCTGTAGCGCAGGTCCATCACCGCGTGGCCCAGGCGCAGGTCGGTCTCGGCGTCCTGCATCTCGACGAAGAGCTGACCTCCGGAACCGGTGGGTGTTACCTGTACATGGAACTGGGGCAGGCCGGATATTCGGGTGTCTGCCACCATGGGTTCCGAGACATAGACCGCCTCGCTCACGATCCCGGTCTCCTCCGAGCCGATGACCCAGTTGTTAGAAGAAGTAAGCTCGAAATTGCTGGCCAGGTTCCATTTGAGCCATTCGGTATCCTTGGAAGGCCAGTCCGACTCGATGCGCCATTGCCCCCAGTTGTCCTGTATCTGGACGATGGATATGGGTTTGGGGCCTTTGCCCTTGAGGTAATACTCGAACCACTCGAACATCTCCTGAGCCCAGTCCAGGCGCCACATAAGGGGGGCGGCCTCGGCGCCGTAGCCGCTGAGAAAGCTCTCGGACCTGAAGGGCTGGTCGGGATGGTTGTGCTGCCATTGTCCCAGGATGGCCCTGACCTCGATGCCCGCGGCCCTGAGCCGCTGGTAGGTGGGAAAGGCGTGGTAGGGGTCCACGTTCCAATCCTGCATGCCCCAGACCAGGTAGACCGAGCCTTCGTAGTTGGTCAGGACATCGGGCAGATGGGATCGCTCATCCCAGTAATCGTTCCATTCGTCCCCGCCGAACTCGGCCGCGGCCTGGGTGGTCCAGGGGGTAACAGGGCCGATGAGCGAATCGCTGCAGACTCGTAACTCCTTGGTCGGATCCTCCATGTCCGAGGTGGAGCCCTCGTAGAGCACATCATAGACCAGCGAGCGGGACTCGGCCGAGCCATTGCGATAGAACATCTCCCGCACGCCGATGGACCCCGAGATGGGCACGATGGTCTTCAGGTGTTCGTTGGGGAACTGGGCCGCCTCCCAGGCCGTGGTACCGGCATAGGACTTGCCCATGATGGCCACGTTTCCGTTGGACCACTCCTGCTCGCCCAGCCAGGTGACCACGGCATCGATACCGAGTTGCTCAGAACGCCCCTTGACATCCTGGCAATGGGTGGATTTGCCGGTGCCGAAGGTGGAGCCCTGGGCGATGGCATAGCCATGGGACAGGAAGTTGTTGAACAGGAACATCCCCACCCCGCCGTCGGGCTCGGTGTTACCCGGTGACTTGGCAGTCGGATCGCCGAAGTCATAGTAGGGGTGAATGGACATGATTACCGGGACCTCGGTACCTTCGGGAACCCTGGGCAGCCAGTAGGCCACGTGCATCACCGGCTCCTCTGGATAACCCACATCGCGCTCCTCGGGCGGCAGATCCACCGGAATGAAGGCCTCGTAATACTCATCCACTTCGGGCCTCTCATATGGCCCGGGGTTCAGGAGGCTCGAACGCCAGGACTCGTTGGACCTCCAGTCATCGGGGGGGGTCTGGTAGGGCAGTTCATGACGCTCTTGCACCGGCACTCTCCACCAGGGGCCTTCATCCTCGTCATCCAGCAATAGTAAAAGCAGGCCCGAGAGCGAAGCCAGAAGAATGATCCCGCCAAGCAGGTAGGCAGTCGTACGCATATGGGATTACATGGAAGGGAGAGTAAAAAAGGTTACAGCGTGCAATTCATGGTTCTCATGGGTTGTTCCCTCGAAACCGGGCATTTATCTTTGAGCCTTTCCAATTAAGCATTTGACCTTTGGCTTTGGCTTTTGGCTTTTGAGCTTTGACCTTTGAGCATTGACTGACCGGCCCCCGACCCCCAATCGACCCGGTAGTTCCGAAGGCAGTGTACAGTGCAGATACCAGACGACCCCCACAACGTATATATACCAAAGTAAGCTCCCGCAATCTCTTGGAAGGGGCATAGCTCCCTTTTAAAAAACTGGAGGCCCAGTTTTGGCTTCAAAAGCAGCTCGTTCAGCCCGCGCCGCCCGTACCATGAAGGAGCGGTGGAAGGCTAAAGCCTGGTACAAGATACACGCCCCCGGCATGCTCAACTTTGCCCCGGTCAGTGAGACCATGTCCTCCGATCCCGAAACAGTCATGGGTCGGATCACCAAGGTATCGCTCCAGGGCATCACCCAGGACATGCGCCACAAGAACATCCTGATCCGTCTGCAGGTCAACCAGGCCCGGGGTTACAACCTCTACACCAAGTACCTGGGCCATCAGTTGACCAACGATTACATCCGGTTGCTGACCCGCCGCCGACACTCCAAGGTTGACGGCATCTTCGAACTGACGACCAAGGACGAGGTCAGGGTACGCATCAAGCCCATGGTCATCACCGACAAGCGGATCCAGACCTCCCAGCAGCGGGCGATCCGTTCCCTGATGTTAAAGGCCCTCGACGAATTCATCCCCACCCATTCCATCGGTGAGCTCTTTCATGAGATAAACACAGGCGACCTGAACCGCAACCTGGCCAAGGACATCCGCGTTCTCTATCCAACCAAGCGGGTCGAGATCCGCAAACTCGATGTCATCTCCGCTCCCGACCTGATGGAGGAACCTCCCGACCCAGACGCCAAGGAGGACGAAGAGCTCGAAGAGAAGGACGAAGAGGTTGAAGACGTCGCCGATGTGACCGAAACGACCGAGACCGTCGAGGAGACTGAAACCGGGGAGACCGATGAGGGAGAGACCGAAGAGGTCCCTGTGGCTGAAGAGACGGAATCCGTGCCCGAATCACAACCCGAGCCGGAACCCGAAACCGAGCTCGAGACCAAGGATCTGGAGCTGGCCGAACCAGATGCCCCCGGGGACACAGAGTCCGAGGAGATACTGGAAGCCGAGGTCCCTGAAACCCCCGAAACCCCACAAACCCCCAAAACAACCACAGCCCCCCACACCCACGACATACAGGAAGCCGAGGCTGTTGAAGAGGCATCCCCCGAAAAAAATGAGTAAAGAACCTGTGTTGCGAACACACTGTTCGGGAACATTCGGGAATAGTAAGAAGAACGAATTCAGACCAGGAAGTTCAGCGCTAATTGTTATTGACATGCAAAGATACTTTCTGGATGAGAGTTCACACGCACACCTCCCGAGTGCGTTGCAGATCATTCCCAGAATTGAAGAACTCATTGCTCAATACATCGGAAATAATCTACCGGTATTCCTAACGCGACACCTGAACACAGAAGATGATGCCTTCATAATGGCCAGATGGTGGAATGATCTGATATCTGAAGATGATCCACTGAGTGACCTCGTATCGGAGTTGAAACATCCACAGGCCAAAATCGTCCGGAAATCGCAATATGACGCTTTCCACAAAACTCCGCTTGAAAGGATATTGAGAGACCTGGAGGTTGAGCAGGTGGTGATCACCGGAGTGATGACCCACCTATGTTGTGAAACAACTGCAAGAACCGCCTTCACAAGAGGATTCGAGGTTTTTTTTGCATTAGATGGAACGGCAACATGCGATGAAAGTCATCATAACGCGACTTTACTAAACCTATCCCATGGTTTCGCTGACCTGGTGAACTGCAATGACATTGTCGAACGATTGAAGGTTCTCAAGAATGACGATAAATAAGGTAATAATAATCGGTGCGGGACCGGCAGGTATAAGCGCTGCGATACAGTTAAAACGAAGCGGCATTGAACCAATTCTTCTGGAAAAGGGAAGAGTCGGAGGGCTCCTGCAGAATGCGAACAACGTGGAGAACTATCCGGGTTTCGTTAATGGGATATCGGGGCCGCAACTTGTTGGGCTCCTGAAAGAGCATCTTGAGAACACGGGAGTGAAAATCATTTATGAAGAAGTAATGTCACTCGAACACAATGACGGCGTGTTTGAGATACAGACCAACTTGAGAACCCTTCTCTCCCGGATTGTGGTCATTTCTTCAGGAACAAAACCACTAAAGCCCACTGATCTCAAGATATCAGCAGGAATTGACAACCGAATCCACTATGAAGTTCATCCCATATCCGGCATAAAGAATGAAAAGATCGCAATATATGGGGCAGGAGATGCCGCTTTTGATTATGCATTGAACCTGGCCGACAAGAACCAGGTTGTCGTTCTCAACAGAGGTGCCGATGTACGTTGCCTGCCATTGCTTTTCAGAAGAAGTGCCAGACAACAACATATCTCCTATATTGATAACATCCGATTAACAGCAATCGAACGCTCTGAAAATGATCTGAAGTTGATCTGCAAAGATGAAAAGGGTAACCGGGAGATCATTGTTGCCTATCTTCTAATCGCTATTGGAAGAGTTTCGTGCCTTGATTTCCTTGATGCCGACCTTAAGGAGAACATTGAACATCTGCAGGAATCCCGGGATCTGTATCTGGTCGGTGATGTCAAGAATGGAATATACCGTCAAACGGCGATAGCGGTGGGAGATGGTATCAAGGCGGCCATGGAAATATCCAGAAAAATGGGGGAGAGCGGTTGAGAATAATATCCAAGGTTGGCCGTGAAGATATCGCAATGGTATATGTCTGCGAATTCGACCAAGGCAAATACGTTGAATTCGTTGAATCAGTTCAGCCTCCCATACCGCGAAATAAGAAATGGGTCATAATCATCTCGACCTTGTTTGGCTGTCCCGTTGGTTGCCGCCTGTGTGACGCAGGAGGCGATTTTCACGGAAAACTCTCAACCGAGGAAATGATATCCCAGATAGATCATATCGTTACAGCGCGATTTCCGGACCGAAAAATACCGGTTGAAAAATTCAAGATACAGTTCGCTCGCATGGGTGAACCGGCATACAACCGTAATGTCATAACCTTACTTGAAACAATACCCGATATCTACGATGCGCCAGGCTTTGTCCCCAGTATTTCCACGATAGCTCCAAAAGGAACTGATGGATTCTTCCAGGAGTTGCTGAAGTTAAAAAAAGAAAAGTATAAGAATAGATTTCAATTTCAATTCTCCATTCACACAACCGATGAGAAACTCCGAGATTGGCTTATGCCCGTTCCAAAATGGAATTTCCAGGAAATTGCGGAATACGGGAAGAGATTCTATGATAATAATGGAGCGAAGATAACCCTGAATTTTTCTCTGACTGAAAAGATGCCTGTCGATCCAAATATTCTTGCCGGATATTTCCCACCTGAAATTTTCTTGATAAAATTGACACCTGTGAATCCCACCTACCAGGCAAAGCGAAATGAATTGTATTCTCCATTGGACCCCGGTTCATGGAAAAGGACCGTGGGCAAATTGGAATCCAAGGGTTACGAGGTTATTGAGAGCATCGGTGAACTGGAGGAGAATTTCATCGGAAGCAATTGCGGACAGTATATTTTGATGCACAATCAGGCAAAGAAGAACATCGAGGATGCTTACACTTACGATCCCCAGGATCTCGTCAATACGAATATGTGAGCGCAACTTGTTTTCCGACGGGCTCGATTACAATTACAACCGTATTGCGTCAGGGTTCACGAACGGAATGTAGCCCTGATACGATACGAGGTACTGTACTAGCTAATCCCTTCCCGCACTGGACATTGTGATCGTGGCAAGCTGAGATCAAGCCCGCCTACACCGGCATGTAGGGGCAGGGTTGCTTGGGGGACCGTTCGCGCCAGATGTCGGCCAGGGTCTGCTGAAGGGTGTTGCCCATGCTCTGCTTGACAAAGGAACAGGGATAGACCTCGCCGGAACAGGACATGACACAGAGCCGCTCACTCATGCCGCAGTCCTCGCTGGTCAGGCTGTCCAGACCCAGTCGAAGGCCCTCTTTCACCAGGGCCATGGCGGTCTCGCTGATCTCGCTTGTGGGTACCTGAGCGTCGATACCGGGTATGATGGGCTTGTAGGTCAGAATGACCAGCAGGGCCTTATGCCGCCTGGCCAGCTTGGCCACGCTATCGAGATGGGTCCGGTAGTTCTCGGACATGATGAAGTTGATGGCCGGGTTGACGCCCGCCTCCTTCAGCATATCAAGGGCCTCGGACAACACGAAGCCCGCCTCCAGGGCCGGTTGATGATAGGATAGGCTGATCTGGCGAAATATCTTGAGGGCGTCAAGACCGAAGCGGTCCAGGAACATGCCGTTGGTGGTGGTCATGACGTTTAGGCCCAATTCGTCGGCGTACTCGGCCAGCTCGATGAGATCGTCGCGCAGGAATGGCTCGCCTCCCCCGAAGGTGAGCTGAAATGCTCCCATGTCGGCTATCTGCCGGATTATCGCCTTCCACTGATCGGTGGTCAGCTCGCTCGCTTCCATCGCATCTCTGGCCTGGCCAGCCTCCACCGCCTCACCAGCCTCACTAACCCCAACGGCCCCGGCCACCGGCGACTGCCCGCCCCTGGCTTCGCTCGTCCCTGACTTCTTTGCCTTCTTGATTGCCAATGCCGGCTCCGGTGTGACCATCTTTGCGTTTGCCTGCCCCGCTTCCGGCTCGCCTTGGCCGCTATCCCCGGCTTGCCTGCTTTGCCCGGGTGGTCCCGCCGTTTCGGCTCCGGCTTCCTGCCCGCCTAGGCCAGCTCGCCCTCTTTGCCCAGCCTGCCTCTGTTGTCCGGTTTGCCTTGCTGCCTTTGCCTTAACCTCTGCTTTTACATTTGGTCCGGCTTGCCCGATGGTGTAGCAGTAGGGGCAGGCCAGATTGCACCGTTTGGTCAGCTCGATATGGACTACCTCTGGAGCCTCCCAGTCCGTCAGCGGCTCGTAATCTAGAAAGAACATGGCCGCCTCCTTGTGGTCCATGCGCACGGTCATGCCGGTCGGCTTGTCGTAGAGGGCCAGGCCGGAGGGGCTGCGGATACGGCGCTTCAATCCGACCAACATTCGATCTCCTCAAGAGCTTTCTTGGTCAGTTTTTGATTTGGATCTATCGGAGGGTAGTCATTATAATCCGTCAATTTACCAATAAGAGCTTTGGTCAGCTTGTTTCTCTTGAAATGAAATTTCATCCAATTAATATAATATTGGGGGTTCCCACCATACAAGCCAAGATCGGCGTCGAATTCCATTCTGATAATATGGAATGCAGGAAATACTTTTGATTCGGTTTCTGAAATGATAAATGTCAATCCCGGTGTACCACTTTCCGATCCGCTTAGATCGACGGGAAGACCCCATCGCCATTTAACAATACTGATTTTATCAACGGGTCCGTCGAACAGTTCCAAGCCGAAAATCAAATCGTCGTATTCGTCATCCACCATCGCTTTTTTTTGTTTTTTATCAATATGATCAGACCAGAACTCGATAATCCTATCAAACTTCTCATCACGACATTCATCAATACGGATTAATGAATTAATTTTATCATATGGGATCGGTAATAAGAGCTCTGATTCTGAGCCGGCTGCTAGTATTTTTAACGCCCAGTTCCAGCCGGTCAACTTTACGATCCTTTTCATCGCGGTGATGATTTCGTCAGGTTCCACCATG
>CAYSUX010000028.1:0-17796 GCA_964434315.1 uncultured archaeon | reverse complement strand
ACAGGTTCATCATGGCAAAGTAGAGGGGAAGCTGGCCATGGGTGGCGCAGTTGACCAGCATCTCGTCCAGAGGCATCGCGGCCCTTCTCAGGGTGGCCGACTCGTCGATCCAGATCGATTCCGCATCGATGGTCCACAACCGAAGGCCCAGGGCCAGGCAGAAGAATAGCAAGGGAAGGCCGAAGGGATGGGCGGCGATCCGTCTGAGTGGTTCGGGTACTCTCATCTACTGGAACCCAAAGACGATACCCTGGAGCAGTATATAAAACGGGATTTCATGGACCAGGGACCCTTGGAATGAAAGAGGCCTTGCACATGCGCTGATTTTTGATCGGTTCACTGGCTGGCGGCGGTGATGACAGCCTGCACGGCAGCCATGGCGGCGGCGGTCCTGGGCGCGGTCGAGGCGGCCTTGCCGGCCTTCACATGCTCCACGACCTGGTCCATGATGTTGTACCTGGGGATGAAGCTTGTATCATAGTCGCCCGAACGGAAATGGGGATTGTCCATGACCACTTCGTGGAAGGGGATGTTATGGCGCACCCCGCCGATCTGGAATTCCCACAGGGCCCGCTTGGTGCGCTCGATGGCCCTGGGGCGGTCCTCGGCCCAGATGATGAGCTTGGCTATCATCGAGTCGTAGAATGGGGGGATCGTGAATCCCTGATAGACTCCCGAGTCGATGCGGATGCCGGGGCCGCTGGGCTCGGCATAGCGGATTATCTTGCCCGGCGCCGGGGCAAAGCCGTTCATAGGGTCCTCGGCGTTTATCCGGCATTCGATGGAATGACCCCTGGGCTGGATGTCGGCCTGCTCGTACTCCAGCTCGAAGCCCGAGGCGACCCGCAATTGCTCCCGGGCCAGATCGACACCGGTGATGTACTCGGTGATGGGGTGCTCCACCTGGAGCCGGGTGTTCATCTCCAGAAAGTAGTAATTGTCATCCTTGAACATGAACTCGCATGTCCCGGCGTTGTAGTAGCCCGCCGTCCTGGCCGCCAGGATGGCCTGCTCGCCGATCTCCTCGCGCAGCTCGGGCGAAAGGGCCGTCGAGGGGGTCTCCTCGATGAGCTTCTGGTGACGACGCTGGACCGAGCACTCCCGCTCGTAGCAGTGGATGATATGGCCCTGCTTGTCGCCGATGATCTGGTACTCGATATGACGGGGATCGCCGATGTACTTCTCGATGAAGACCGCGTCGTCGCCGAATGAACTCTTGGCCAACTTGCGCACAGAGACCAGGGCCTTCTCCATCTGGGCCTCGTTCTTTACTTCGACGATGCCGATGCCGCCGCCTCCCGCAGAGGCCTTGAGCATCACCGGATAGCCGATCTCGTGGGCGATGTCCTTGGCCTTCTCGTGGTCGCTGATGGCCTCGGTGACGCCCGGAACAACGCTGACACCGGCGTCTATCATCGACCTCTTGGAGTCTATCTTGGAGCACATGAGCTCCATGGCCGACACCGGGGGACCGATGAACTCTATCCCGTTCGCGGCGCACAGGGCGGCGAACTCGGCGTTCTCGGCCATGAAACCATACCCGGGATGGATGCCCTCGGTATCGCTTTTCAGGGCGGCGTCGATGATCTTGTCCATCTTCAGGTAGCTCTGGCTGGCCGGGCCGGGACCGATGTTGTACTTCTCGTCGGCGTACCTGACGAAGAGGGCCTTCTGATCGGCGTCGGAATAGACTGCGACGGTGCTGATGCCCAGCTCCTTGCAGGCCCGCATGATGCGAATCGCTATCTCGCCCCGGTTGGCTACCATTACCTTGTTCAACATGTATCCTCCAAAGGTCAGAGAACCTGGATCAGCAGATCCCCGCTGCTCACCGGATCGCCTTCCTTGACGAAGATGTCCTTGACCTCGCCTGAAACCTCGGATTTGATCTCCTGCTCCATCTTCATGGCCTCGATGGTGGCGATGACATCACCTTCGGCGAGCTTGTCGCCGACCTTGACCTTGACACCCAGGATCGTGCCCTGCATGCTCGACTTGACGCCACCTTCCACATCCGTGGGCTTGGCTCCGGTCACAGGACCGCCGCCGGTCACCATGAAACCGCCCGAGGGGATGACCTTGACCTCGAAGGGCTCGCCGTCCACTTCCACCTCGAACTCGGTGGGTATCTGGGCCGGGCCGGATCGCTCGTCCGGGGGTGTCGCTTCCAGCCATAGCTCCTTGTGCTCGGCAAATGATTGTTTGACCATGGTCCGTGTAAGGTCATGGTCGATGGGGAGGGGCAGGTCGCTGGACAGGAACTCCGGTTTGGCCTTGCCCTGCAGGTACTTCAGACCCACCCGCGGATAGAGGGCATAGGTCATGATGTCCTCCTCCTTCTTGATGAGGCTGCCGCCGTCCATCTCCTCCAGCTCCTTCTTGCGCATATCCCACTGGGGCTCTATCAGGTCCGAGGGGCGGCAATCGATGATCTCGTCCTTCCAGTTGGGACCCAGTACCAGCTTCAGGATCTCGGGCTTGATCGGGGCCGGCGACGCGCCATACTTGCCCCGGCAGTAATCCTTGGTCTCGTTGGGAATCACCTTGTAACGCCCGTGAAGTACGTTCATGACCGCCTGGACACCGACAACCTGACTGGTGGGAGTGACCAGGGGCGGATAGCCCATCTCCTCCCTGACCCGGGCGGTCTCGTTCAGTACCTGCCGGTACTTGTCCCTGGCGCCCTGCTCCTCCAATTGGAAGATCAGGTTCGAGAGCATGCCTCCGGGTATCTGGTGAAGGGTCACGCTGGGGTCCACCTTCAACGCGTCGAAGCGGTGCAGGTGACGGTATTTGTCCCAGACCTCCAGGAAATACTTGCGACACTCGATCAGGGCCTTCAGGTCATACCCGGTCTCCCATTCGGTATCGTTGAAGGCCGCGACCACGCTCTCGGTCGCCGGTGCCGATGTGCCTCCGGATATGGGGGACATGGCCGTGTCCAGAATATCTATACCGGCGTCGGCGGCCCTCTGGTAGGCCATCCCGGTCATGCCGCTGGTGCAATGGGAGTGCAGGTCGAAGGGCACACCGATCCCGGCATCCTTGCAACCCCTGACGATGTCGTAGATCCTCTGGGGCGAGATCATGCCCGCCATATCCTTCAGGCAGATCGAATCGGCGCCCATCTTCTCCAGTTCGATGAACCTGTCAACGAAGTATTCGACGGTGTGGACCGGTGAGATGGTGTAGCTGAGGCAGGCCTGGACATGGCCGCCGTTGGCCTTGGCCGCGTCCATCGGGACCTTCAGGTTGCGCAGGTCGTTCAGGGCGTCGAAGATACGGAAGTTATCACAGCCGTTCTTCTTGGCATAGTACATGAACTTCTGGACGATATCATCGGGATAATTGCGATAGCCCACCACGTTCATCGCCCGCTCCAGCATCTGCAAGGGCGTGTTGGGCATGGCCGCCTTGAACTGGTTCAGCCGTTCCCAGGGGTCCTGGTTCAGGTACCTGATACACACATCGAATGTGGCGCCACCCCATACCTCGAAGGAGAAGAACCCTATCTGGTCCATCTTTTCAGCTATCGGTAGCATATCCTCGGTCCTGATCCGGGTAGCTAACAGGGATTGATGAGAGTCTCGAAAAATCAACTCATGAAGTTGTACCATCTATCTGCCTCCAATTGGAAATATTTTGGTCATGCGGTCTGCCTGATGGTCACGATTTTATTCAAAATGCTTGGAAGCCTACTTAAGAATATCGGATATTCGGGCATGGAAACAATTAAAATAAATATTACCTGAAATTACATCAAGTACCTATTCCGGGGCCATACGATAGATTGATATAAACTGGAAATGGCCTCCCGCCCAGCCTCGCTATACATCAAGTGCCGGTTCTGTTCTATAGCCATACGATGGGACCGGATCGAACACCGGATCAGGGGCCCCCGGGCCGGGATGTGGGTTCTGGCGGTTCTGGCAGTCCTGAGCTCTCCGGTCCTGGGGCCACCGGTATGAATATCATCGCGAGGTCCCAAATCCGTCATTGAATTGAAGGTATCCGACTGGGGCCTATCGCCGACCAGAGTCTATCACCAACCAGGGCCTATCGCCGGCCAGGGTCGCCGGCCAATGCGGTGGACTCGTGCAGTATTTACAATGTACTGTCTTGAATGTACTGTAAATATACTTTAAATACCAACTTGGGGAACGACTAAGTAGAGGCCCAGAGCTGAGAAGCCGATAGAGTATGAGCTCTTTCGATCCAGCTAAGATTCAGGCCGAACTCAGAGACCAGGTGGCGGGAGAGCTACGGTTTTCCAAGAATGACCGTATCCTCTATTCCACCGATTCATCGATCTTCAAGGTCGAACCCACCGGCGTGGTGATCCCCGGATCCACCGAGGATGTGGCGAATGTGGTACGGTATTGTCACGAGAACAAGATACCCATCACCGCCCGGGGCGCCGGTTCGGGATTGGCCGGCGGGGCCATCAACACCGGCGTGATCATCGATATCACAAAGTACATGAACCGGACCCTCGAGATCAATGACGATGAGAACTGGGTCAGGGTCCAGCCGGGCATCTGTCAGGGTCCGCTGAACGGCCAGCTCAAGGAGTATGGCAAGTTCTTCCCACCCAATCCCTCGTCATCGGATTACTGCACCATCGGAGGCATGATCGCCAACAACGCTTCGGGCGGCAAATCGGTCAAGTACGGTTTCACCAAGGATTATGTCCGGTCCATGGAACTGGTACTCCACAACGGTGATGTCGTTCGTACCAGGATCTTCAAGGAGGACGACCCCGAGTTCAAGGCTCTGCTTGAAGAGGATTCCGAATGGGGGCGCATCAACAGGGAGTTCTACGAGCTGTGCAAGACCCATTCCGGGACCATTGAAGAACACACTCCCAAGGTTATCAAGAACTGCTGCGGTTACAATCTGAAGGAGACCCTGAAGGACGGCGTCTTCGACATCAACAAGCTCATCGTGGGATCGGAAGGCACCCTGGCCATCGTTACCGAGGCCACCCTGGGTATCGCCCCCCTGCCCAAGGCCAAGCAGTCGGCCATGCTCTTCTTCACCACTCTGGAGCGGGGCGGCAAGGCCATCGGCGAGATACTCAAGTTCCACCCCTCGACCTGCGAGATAATGGCAGCCGACTTCATCAACCTGGTCAAGGAGGACCGTCCCGAGGTGGCCAAGTTCATGCCCGAGGAGGTGGGAACCGCCCTGTTGCTGGAGTTCGAGGGCGATACCGGGCAGGAGGTCTCCGACCAGATGCAGAAGTGTGTCGACCATCTGACCGAGATGGACCTGCTGCTGGATTCCAAAGTGGCCACCGACGCCGGTGATCAGGCCAAGCTCTGGGCCATGCGCAAGGCCGCCCTGCCGCTTATCTACAACCGACCGGGCCTGTTGATGCCGGTGACCTTTGTCGAGGACTGCACCATCCCGCCTGCCCGCCTGCCCGAATACATCAACGGCATCTTCAAGATCTTCGACAAGCACGAGGTCACGGCCACGGCCTACGGCCATGCCGGCGATGGCAACATCCACACCCGGCCCCTGATGAACCTGCGTCTGCAAGAGTATGTGGACAAGCTGGTACCCATCGCCGACGAGGTCTACACCCTGGCGCTATCGCTGGGGGCCACCTTCAGCGGTGAACATGGTGACGGGCGCCTGCGAGCCCAGTTCCTGCCCCGGCTCTTCGGCCCCCTGTGGGATGTGTTCAAGGAACTCAAGCAGATCTGGGACCCCGACGGCATGATGAATCCCGACCGGATAATCAGCAACGAGGAATCCCCGCTTACCACCCATCACCGGATGGGCAACGGCGATTACCATGTGGTGCCGACCCGCACCATGATCGATCTCGAGGAGGTTCGGGTCAACCTGGAGAAGTGCCATGGCTGCGGCAAATGCCGTACCTTCTGTCCCATGGTCGAGGCGGTCTACGATGAGGCGGCCCTTCCCAGGGCCAAGGTGAACATGGCCCGCGCTCTGATCTATGGTGAGCTCACCGATCTGACCAGCGCCGAGATCAAGGAGATGCTGGACCTCTGCTACAACTGCAAGACCTGCAAGCTGGAATGCCCGACCCATGTGGACACGGGCCTGGTCCTACAACACCTGCGCAACCACTATTTCGAGCACAAGGGCGCCAAGATGGGCGAGAAGATGCTGGCCAACGCCGAGAGCCTGGGCAAGAAGGCGGTGCTGTTCAATCCATTATCCAATGGAATGATGAATCTGGGCTTCAGCCGTTTCATGATGGAGAAGACCATGGGTATCGCCAGGGAACGCTATCTGCCCCGCTTTGCCCGCAAGGCCCTGCGCAAGAAGATGCCCTCCATCATCCCCGGGACCAACGGCGGCAAGATAGCCTACTTCACCGGCTGTTTCGCCAACTACAACGAGGTGGAGGACGGCTACGCCTTCCTGAAGATAATGGAGCGCATGGGCTATGAGATCATCATACCCCAACAGCAGTGCTGCGGCATGGCCAAGGTGGGCGGCCTGGGCGACTACAAGGGCGCCAAAAAGGCCATCCGCGCCAATGTGGAGAGCCTGAAACAGGCGGTTGACCAGGGCTACATCCCGGTGACGGCCTGCCCCTCCTGCTACCATCTGCTGAAGGAGGAGATGCTGGAGCTGGACGGCGGTGAGGACACCAAGGCCGTGGCGGCGGCCATGCGCGAGGCCACCGACCTGCTGTGGGAGCTGGTCCGGCAGGGCAAATTGAAAGGCGATCTCAAAGAGCTACCCCTGAAGGTGGCCTACAAGAATCCCTGCCATGCCAACGCCACCGGCATATCCGACAGCGCCATCGAGCTGCTCAAGGCGATACCGGGCCTGGATCTGGTACTCCACTACGACACCTGTTGCGGCATGGCCGGGACCTATGGCATGAAGCTCAAGAACTACGACCGGTCCATGACCATCGGCGAACCCATGGTCGAGGCTATGAAGAAGACCGACGCCGACGAGTACAGCACCACCTGCGGCACCTGCTTCATCCAGATGGCCCAGGGCGTGGGCAAGGACCCGATCTCCCCGCTGCTGCTGGTGGCCCGCTCGCTGGGGCTCTACGACGGGGAAGACGCGGCTTGAGTATGGCGGCCAGATCGGCCTCAATGACCTCCTTCACCCGTTCCCGTACCCCGTCGATGGATCTGGCTTGAGTATGGCCCCGTCCAACAGGTGTAGCACGATGAGACAGTTGAAACCCCACCATAGCGTGATCCTGATCGCCGGCGCCGGCCTGGCGCTCCTGGCCCTGCTTTGCCTCACCCCTGGTGAAGCCTCGGCCGCGGGCGGAGCCTTCGGCGGCGGTGACGGCACTGCCGGAAACCCCTACCTCGTCGAGGACGTGAACGACCTCCAGAACCTGAGCGCCGACCTGCAGACCCACTACCGGCTGGTCGGCGACATCGAGGCAAACGCCACCTCGGGGTGGAACGGTGGCGCGGGCTTCGATCCCATCGGCGATCAGTCCAACCGCTTCACCGGCTCCCTGGACGGCCGCAACTTCACCATCTTCAACCTGACCATCGACCGGAGTGGTCAGAGCTACGTGGGTCTCTTCGGCTCGCTGGATATCGGGGCCGTCGTCTCCGGTCTCATCCTGAAGGACGGATATGTGGACGGCGGCAACTATGTGGGCGCCGTCGCGGGTCTCAACTACGGAACCCTCAGTAACGTGACCAGCGAAACCTACACCACCGGTTACAACTACATCGGGGGCATTGTGGGATTCAACCAGGGTCTGATCTCGAACGCCACGAACCATGGCGACACAAAGGGACCCGGCAGTTTCAACGGCGGGATCGCCGGATACAACGACGACGGGACCATCACGGACGCCACCAATCATGGCGATGTCGATTCCGGAGGAGCCGAAGCCGGCGGGATCGTGGGGGAGTGCATAGGTGGCGACCTTGGCGGCCTCCTCAACCATGGCCACGTGAACGGGTCGGGTGGGCATTTCGGTGGTATCTTGGGCCTCGGTTCAGGGTGCGACATCTCGAAGGCGACCAACCACGGGAACGTGAGCGGGGTGGGCTCCTACCACGGTGGCATCGCCGGGTACATTGAACTGAGCGAGATCACAGATGCGACCAACCACGGTTTCGTATCCGGGATCGGGAGCGAACTCGGCGGCATCGTGGGATACAGCGATCGCAATACCCTGTTGAACGCGGTCAACCATGGCACCGTGATCGGCCTGAGGTGGCACACGTACAGCAACGTGGGAGGCGTGATCGGAGGTGACACAGGTAGTCACATTACCAATGTCACCAACCATGGAACGGTCACCGGGCTTGGAGGGAACACCGGCGGTGTCGTGGGGTATTCCAGACTGGGGACTATCAAAAAAGCGACCAACCATGGCCCCGTGAACGGGTCGGGGGATGACACCGGCGGCATCGGCGGAGAGCTCGGCAGCGACCTGCAAGGGGCGATCAACCTGGGCCAGGTTACCGGCCAGTCGAACGTCGGCGGCATAGCGGGAAGGTGCGTGAGCGGCACCGTCAGGAACGTGACCAACCAGGGAGACGTTACCGGTTCGGGTGACGGCGTCGGCGGCATCATCGGCTCCCACAGCGGGATCCTGAACAACGCCACCAACCGCGGGCCGGTCAGCGGCAACAAAGGGGTCGGTGGCATCATCGGTTCTACCTCCGTGGGATCCATCGCCATAACCTCCAATTACGCCGACGTGGCCGGCGCGGAGGAGGTGGGCGGCGTGATGGGCTGGAACGACCGGGGCTACCTCTGGACCTCCTTCAACCACGGCGCCGTGAACGGCGGGACCGTTGTCGGCGGCGTGGTGGGTCACAACCAGGGCGAGGCGAGGAACTCGGGCAGCCTGGGCCCGGTGTCGGGGACCGGTCCGCTGGGCGGCCTGGCGGGCTCCAACACCCAGACCGTGGACGACAGCTTCAGCGCGGGACCGGTGACCGGCAGTGGCGCGGCGGGGGGCCTGGCGGGCGACAGCACCGGGACCATCAGCGACTCCTTCTGGGACCTGGAGACCTCGGGACAGAGTGCCAGCGACGGCGGCACCGGCCTGAACACCAGCGCCATGATGGACCTGGCGACCTACAAGGGGGCCGGCTGGATCTTCAAGTACACCTGGGCCATCCGGGACGGTCTCTCCTACCCCTTCCCGTACCATGGTGACTGGAACCTGGACCCCTCTCCGATGGACGACCACTACACCGTCCCCGCCGACGAGGTCCTGCACCTTCCGGCCTCCGGAGTGCTGGCCAACGACCACGACCTCGATGCGCTGGTCTTCCCCCACCATCTGGGTGGCGATGTGCTGTCGGTCCGCGGCGCGGATGCGTTCAGCCTGGAGGGCGCGGTAGTTACCGTGGATCCCGACGGGAGCCTCATCTACGATCCCACATCGGTCCCCCACCTTGCCAACCTCTCCGCCGGCGAGTACCGCGTCGACAGCTTCACCTACCTGGTGGAGGACGATCTGGGAGGCGCCACCTCGGCCATGGTTTACGTCAACGTCACCGGCCTCCAGGTGGACCCGACGCTCCTGGCCGTCGAGGTGCCCGAGGGAGTGGTGGGCACCGCCTACCGTTTGCCCCTGGCGGCGTATGATCCCAACGGGGAGGTCCTTCACTGGTCGATGGAGACCAACGCCTCCTGGCTGGAGCTCAACGCCACCACCGGGGTCGTGACGGGGGTTCCCGACCGGGCGGGCTCCTGCCGGCTCAGGGTGACGGTGGCCGATAGCCATGGCCGGGCGGACCGGGCCAACCTGACCCTCACCGTCCTGGCCGACCTCGACGGCGACGGCCTGCCCGATGTCTGGGACAAGGACGACGACGGCGACGGCTGGTCCGACGCCACGGAGGCTCTGGCCGGAACCGATGCGGGGGACGCCTCCTCAAGGCCCAAGGACGCCAACGACGACGGGATCCCCGACGCCCTGGACGACGACGGGGAAGCCGGGGCGGTGGGCCCCCTCAAGGCCCCTCTGTGGGCCTACGGGACCCTGGTAGCCACCGCCGGCCTGGGCCTGGCCACCATGGCGCTCATGCGGAAGCGGTGAGCCGGGCGCACAGCTTACTGCGGGGGTCCGCCATCTGGTGGATCCAGTTCCTCGATGGGGCGGCTCTTTCCGGCCTCGAATTGCTTCCGGCTCTCGGCCAGGTCGGCCATAAGCTCGGGATCGAAAGCCAACTCAAGAGACTCGATAACGGTATCGAACTCTACCTTCAGATGGACCAGTTGGTCTAAAGCCGCGCGAGGGATCGTGACGGTCTCAGGGGGTGGCGTACTACTCAACTCCTGCGGGTTTGAATTGGCAATGGCGCATTATAAATGGTTTGGTCACACTTGAGGCGGCGTTTCAGGTCTCGTTAGCCCGCTCATCCCACTCATCCCGCTCATCCCGCCCGCGCTGCCGAGGGACGGCGGGCCTCCGCTGAGGATTCCTTGGGCGGTCTGGAGGGGCCGATGATAGCTGAGGTGAGGGGCTGGTCCAGAGGGACCGATGATGGCTACCTTGATAGTGTGTGTGGGTCGCCGCTACTTGCGCACCGGGATATCGGTCTGCTCGAACTCCACCGTCAGCTCGACGCCGCCTACCTCCAGCGTTATCTCACCATTGCGGATATGCATCGTCAGGTCGTTATCGTTGTTGTATTCGTCGTTGAGCCTTACACTGTGCTCCTGGGAAGAGGTGGTGATGGTGCCTTCCTTCTTCTTGGTGGCGCCGGCGGGCAGCTCCATGGCGGGGTTGATGTTCTCGACGATGTTATCCAGGAATATGTTGTATTTCTCATTGTAATATATCAATGGAGGAATATTGGAAGCGTCATTGTCATCGTAATAAACATCGTAGTCAAGTTTTGTTACACCGATGTCGAAGTCGGTGGGATTGTTCAGGGTCACCTCGGCTTTGACCGTCACCCGGTAGGGACTCAGGCTGACAGAGACGGATTTGACCTTGACATCGGTGATGAACTCCACATCCAGGCCGGGCAGGGTTATCTCCCAGTCCATGTCGGAAAGGATCTCGCCCATGAGGGTGTCGGAGATGTTGGAGGCCGGTCTCAGCTCGAAGGTCTGATCGATGTTGTTGATGTGATCCGAGACGATGTCCTCGAGTATGGCCTGGCTACCGGTAAATCGCACCACGGCCTCGGCGTCGTTCCAGCCCGGCTGCATGGTAAAGGGCTTCAGGTAGGCCTCGCCGGCCTTGGCGTTGTCCTTGAAGACGTCGAAGTAGATGGTATCCAGAGCCACCTCCACCGCCGCCGGATTGAATACCTCCACATCCAGCAACAGGCGTAGCTCGTCGTCCTCGGCCTCCATCAGGGTCATGTTGCCCACCTTCACCTCCAGCTCCCCTTCCGAGGCGACTGTGATATCGAACTCCAGGTCCTCCACCACATTGGGCAGGAAGGCCGAGCTGTTGGCCTGGCTGCCCCTGGCCGTCAGCGCAATGTCCTCGCCCGATAGCAGGGCCTGGGCCATATCCGCGAGCACCGAGGTGTCGTCCGGGGCGATCAGCGTGGTGAACTCGATGGTGTTCTGACCCTGGGGCAGGTTGACCTCCTCCAGATCGGCCCGGTCCAGAAAACCGCCCTCGTAGTAGAGGTCGAAGGAGAGATCGGCCAGCAGACCGGAGATATCGGTGGGGTTGAATACCTCCAGGATACAGGTGACCTCCATGGAGTCCTCCATGATGCTGTCCACCCTCATCTGGGTCAGCTCCACCGTCAGGTCGCCCTCGGAGGTCAGGTCGAAGGATAGCTCGAAACCGCTGAGGAAACGGCCCATGAAACCAGAGGAGTTGTCCGGGTCGCCCTCCAGTCGCAGGGTGACATCCTCGCCACCGAAAAGCTGCTCCAGCAGGCCTCGCATGGGCGCCGCCGAGACAGGGTGGAAGATGGCCGTGGCATTGAACCGGACCGCCCCCCGGGGCAGATCGAGATCCTCGGTGCGGACGCTGCCCAGGTACTCCTCGTCATTGTAGAGATGGAAGGACAGATCGGCCAGGAGGCCAGCCATTGAAGTGGGATTGTTCACCGACAGGTCCAGGGCCAACTTGGCCGAGTCCTCACCCATCTCCAGGATCTCTACGCCCTCCAGATCGAAGGTCATCTCTCCTGTGGCGGTCAGTTCCAGCTCCAGCTCCAGACCCTCCAGCACCTCGGCCAGGTAGCCCGAGCCGTTGGCCGGTGAGGCCTTGAGCACCAGGGTGACATCCTGCCCGTCTATCAGGTCGGAGATGGCGGCCCCCATGGCGTCACTGTCGGCGGCGGTGAAGTTGGCCAGAAGATGGTAGGTGTGAAGTCCGTGTTCCAGCAGGACCTGTTCCAGAAGCGCGTTTCCACCATAGGCGTCATCGAAATAGACATCGAAGGCCAGCTCGGAGAGCAGACCGCCCAGGTCGGCGGGATTGTCTATCTCCACCGTGACGTTCAGCAACGCGGTATCCTCGCCCATGCTCATCACCGATACGTTCTGAAGGGCGAAGGCCATCGGCCCGGTGGTGTTGAGATGGAATGTGAAATCGAGACCGGCCAGGGCGTCGGACAGGAACGATGAAGAGCTCCCCTCGGCGGCCGAGAGGTTCAGGGTGACATTCTCGCCACTCAGGATATCCTTGACCATCTCCTGTACCGGACCCGAATCCACGGGATAGAACTCCAGTTCCAGCTCAAGGGTATGGTTGCCCTGGGCCAGCTCCAGGGGTGGCAGCTCGGCCTCGCCCAGGAATTCATCGTCCTGGTGGATTTCAAAGGCCAGCTCGGTGAGCAGACCGCCAAAGGGCAGGTTGTTGGTCACCTCCAGCTCCAGGGTCAGCAAGAGTCCCTCGTCCAGCACCTGCTTGACGGCGACACTCTTCAACGAGATATCGAGAGCCGGGGTGTCGGTGGCCGAGAGATTGAAGGTGAATTCCAGCCCCTCCAGGAAATCCGCAAGGTAGCCTGATCCGTTGGCCGGGGATGACCTGACCGTGAAGGTGACATTCTCGTCGTTCATGATGTCACCGATGGCCTTGCCCAGAACATCGTTGGCGGCGGCCTCGAACACGGCGGTCAGGTTGTAGGTGCGCAGCCCGGGTTTGAACCGGACATCCTCCAGCAACGCGCTCCCGGCATAGCTCTCGTTGATGAAGATATCGAACGCCAGGTCGCTGAGCACGCCCCATATCTCGGTGGGATTGTCAACGGTCAGGAAGATATTCAGAGTGGCATTGTCCTCGCCCATCGCGGCCAGCTCCACACTATCGACATCCAGGGTCAGGTTCCCGGTGGAGTTGAGCTGGAAGGTGAACTCGGCTCCGGCCAGGATCGTGGCCAAAAATGATGTCGAGTCGTTCTCGGAGGCGTTCAGGGTCAAATTGACATTCTCGCCCGACAGGAGATCCGAGACCATCTGCTGGCTCGGCCCCGGATCATCGGGGAAGAATTCCAACGCCAGATAGTGGGTCTGGGAACCGTTACGCAGGTTCAACTGCTCCAGTTGGGCAAGGCCCAGGTAGGTATCCTCGTAGCGGACCTGGAAGGCCAGGTCGGCCACGACCCCGGAGACCGGCAACGTGTTCTCGAACTCCAGTTCGACACCGAAGACCAGACCCTCCTCCAGAACCCTGTCCAGGGTGACCTCGCCCAGCTCCAATGTGAAGGGGCCGGTCGGAGCTAGCTCGGTCGAAAAGCTGAGACCTTCCAGAACGGTGGCCAGGAACGAGGATGAATCGTGTTGGCTGGCGTTCAGGGTCAGGTTCACCACCTGGCCGTCGAGAAGGTCACCGGTCATATCCTGAAGTGGAGTGATATCATCCGGGAAGAACTCCAGGGTCAGGTTGTGGGTCTGGGGCCCCTTGCGCAGGTTCAGTTGGCCCAGCTCGGCCAGGCCCAGGTAGGTGTCGTTGTGGCGTACCTGGAACGTCAGGTCGGCCAGCATGCCCGATACGGGCAGGGGATTGTCCACTTCCAGCCCCACACCAAAGACCAGGCCATCTTCCAGGACCTCCTGCAATTCGACATTGCCCAGCTCGATGGTGAAGGGGCCGTCGGGGGTGAACTCGGCCTCCAGGGTCAGATCCTCCAGCAGGGTGGAGAGCAGCCCCGGCGAGGGGTTCCCGCTGACCTCCAGGGTCGCGGCCTGGCCCTCCACCAAGGTAGCCACGAAATCGGAAAGGGCCGTCCCGCCGACGTCGGTGAGGGTCAAGGTCTGGTTGAGGGTCTGGGCGCCCTGGGCGATCCTGAAGCCGGTGAACTCCGCGGTGCCGAGCGAGGAACCCTCGTAACCGATGTCGAAGCTCAGATCGGTGAGCAGGCCGCCGAAGGGCGTGGGGTTGTCCACCTCCAGGACCACCGCCATGTCCAGGTAGTCGGCCCCGGCCTCCAGCAGGTAAACCTCCACCAGGGAGATGTCCAGCGGACCCGAGGCTTCGAGGCGGGTGTCCAGGCTCATGGAGGCCACGAACTGGGATAACAGGGAGCCCTCGGCGCCCTTGCCCACCAGGGTCAGGTCCACGGCCTCGCCGTTCAGGACCTTCTCCACCAGCAGGGTCAGATTGCTGGCGGCCTCCAGATCCAGGGTCACGCTCAGGTTGTGGCTGGCGTTGCCTGTGGGCAGCTCCAGTTCGGGTAACACGATGGGCGCCACCAGGGTGTCGTTGACCAGCAGATCGAAGCTGGCGTTGGCCACCCGGCCCGAGAAGAAGGTGGGGTTGGAGGTATCCAGACCCAGGGTGAGCTTCAAGGCCTCGTCGGTGGCCTCCTCCAGGATTATCGAGTTGATATCGACAGTGAGCTCTCCCTCGGAGGTCGGGAAATCGGGGAACATGGAGAAGGAGAGATCGGTGGCACCATCCCAGTCAGGGGTCAGGGAGCCCTTCACCTCCAGATCACCCAGATCGGCCGCCAGGTAGTCGGAGACGAATCCCGACATGGCCGAGCGGTTGAAGTCGGTGAAGGTCAGGGTGGTGCTATCGGTCTGGTGGCCGGCTTTGAGATCCAACTCCGGCAATACGAAACCGCCGGCCCGCTGCCCGTCGTAATAGAAATCGGCGCTGAATTTGAGATCCTCGAAGGTGATGAGGGTGGGGTTGTTCAGGGCGTAGTCCGCTTCCAGGCTCAGGGAGTCTCCGGTCTCGGCCAGCAGGCCCAGCTCGTTCAGCTCGAAGGAAAGACCCTCACCGGCTTTGTTGAACTGGTAGAGATAACCGAATTGCTGCCCCAGCTCTCCGAGAAGGGAGTCGGCACCGGCGGAGGTGCCGCCGAGCGCGAGGTTTATCTCATCACCATTGAGCATGGTCTGGGCCAGGTTGTTGAACCCGGCGCTTCGGGAGTCCAGGGGGATGGTCAGGTCCAGTTGGTTCTCCCCGATCTTCAACTGGCCGGAGGGGGCGAAGGTGGCCATGACCTCGGTACCGTGGATGGCCTCGATGGTGAGCTGGTCCAGGGGCAGCTCGACGATGGAGGGATTGGTGATGGTCGTGTTGACCTGGGCTGTGATATCATTTCCGGACCTGGCCAACCGGATGGTGCCGACCTCGATGGCGAGGTCCTTTAGACCCTTGATCGGGACCTGCTTGTTCAGATCGAAGCTCATGCCCTTGGTCTCGATCTCGCCTGTAAGCTGCAGGGTCACTTCCTCTTTGTTGAGCAGGTCGGAAACGAATGAGACCAGGGCGTCCGCCTGTCCTCTGAGCTCGCCGGTGACCGTCAGCTCGTTATCGCCGCTGTCCAGTTCCACGGCCGGCAGGCCAAAGGAGCCCATACTCACTCCCTGGTAAAGGATATCGAGTTTCGTGGCCTTGATATCCGCCGAGGCCGACGATGGGTTCTCCACCATCACATCCACCTTCAGGCTCAACGAGTCGGGCGTGGAACCGGTGACCCCGATCTTGTTGATCTCGATCTCCACATCGTCCATCAGGCCCCGGGTATAGTAGAGCACCACCGCCAGGGTGGCAAGGATCAGCACGACCACGACAGCCATTACCATGAGCTTCTTGTTGTGGGAACCGCTCTTGCCCAGCAGGTCCAGGGGCGAGGTGTTCTTTTGGCCTTTTGGCGTCGGCGACCTCGCTTCGGGCGCCCCGCCGGATGGAGTGTCCGGTCCCATATCCCTCTTTCGGGTATCGGGATCCTTCATCCCATCGTCAGGATCGCTCTTCAGGTCGGCATCATCCTTTGGCCGCCAGGGTGAGTCGTCCGCGGAGCTCTTCTCTTTGAAATCCAGCTCATCGTCGATATCAGGGCCCATGGGTCCGGTATCGGACCGTATAGATAAGATTTATCCTGATTTATTTATCCTGATCTTTCAATGGCGCGACACCGGCCTTAATGACCCACGAGGTAGCGTAGGATAGGGTGGCCTCCACGTCGGCCAGGGTGTGCCCCAGCTCTCAAAGGCCACAACCAGCCCCAGGCGCAGCCGCCGGAGGGTCCTCAAGATGCTGGATTTTCGTAAATCCATTACTTCACTCTGTCATTCTTGCTTCTTGCTTCTATCGTAAAGATAGATCGTGACACTGGCCAAAACATAGAGATAGAATCCATCCAGGGGCATGGTTAGAACAAACCATCCGACCGCATTACAGATTTGCAAATCACCATGCTGAATATAGCCTTCATATACATTACGTCGCCGGGTCAAAACGATACTTGTGGATGTTGTTGACCTGGAGATCGCGGTGACCCAGCAGCTCCCGGAGCCGGGCGGGCCACTCGGTGCCGGGATGGCCCTGGATGGCGAAGTAGCCCAGGTCCCACTGGACGGCGGCGGGGCGGATCACCTCGTCGATGAAGGCATCCAGGCCACCGTTGTAGTCATCCACGTCGGTGGCACCGGCAACGCAGAATGTGTCGTGGACCCACAGCATCGCCACTTGCGGCTCGTCCACATTGTCGACGAATATCCGGCAGGGGCTGTTGCCCTCCAGGGCCGAGTCGATGCGGTAGTTGTACTGCCAGCCGACGAAGAGAGGGCGGACCGCCGGGGCTTGGGCGGGGAGGAGTTCGTGAATAGTCACAGAAGAGATGGACCTACTGATACTGCGGGGAGACCTCTTTCTGGAGCTCCTCGTCCCACGGGCGGCCCTTGGCCAGTTCCTGCCTGAGCTTGATGAAGTCGATCTCGCGGCCGGTCGCCTTGGTGCCCTCGTTGAAGGCCTGGAATCCGGTCTTGGCTTCGGCCATCATGTTCAGAGCCAGCCAGGCCCGGGAGTCCTCTTTGCTGGCGGTCCAGGCGGCCAGCTTGGGCTTGCGCAGTTGCTCGACCGACTTGGTCATGCATTCGGGGAAGGTGATCAACAGCTTGGTGCAGAGCGCCTCCACCTTCTCGTCGAGGGCGCTCAGATCGACCTCGCCCTGCTTCAGTACGGCCTTGCCCTCGGCCAGGGCCTTGCCGGTCTTGGCCTCGCCGTGGACGATGCGGCCGAACTCGTCCAGGTATCGATCGGTGATGACCAGGGGATTTGGAACATACATGCCGTCAACCTTCAGGGCCGGGGCGATGTCCATGATCATGCCCACTCGCTGGGCCTTGTGGGCCGCCCAGATCTCGCAGAGGGTCCCCGACTCCATGGCCCGCTCGCCGCCGATGAGCAGGGGTAGAAAGTCGGTGGCGCCACCGATGGCCGCCGAGCCGTGTTTTGGCCCCGCCAGGCCAAAGCGGGCCAGATCCGAGGCCAGGGGGAAATAGCAGGCCCTGCCGATCTCCTGGCCCCCGGCGATGCGCATGCCGTTGACGCGGCAGATCACCGGTTTGTCGCAGTGGAGGATGCCGGTGACCATGTCGTTGAACAGCCGCATGTACTGGCGGTACTCCTGGGGATTGCCGGAG
>CAYSUX010000027.1:0-18215 GCA_964434315.1 uncultured archaeon | reverse complement strand
AGACCGTGATGTTCACCGTCACGTCCATCCAGGTATCGTTGGTCTGGGGATCGTAGGAAATATTGAGTGTATCGTCAAGGCCATCCCCGTCGGTATCCGAGAGCAGCCCGCCGAGGTCAACGAACCACTCATCGACCAGGATATGGCTTCCGTTGGCCAGGTCGATATTGGTAAAGATCTGGGAAGCCTCCAGGGTGTCGTTCTCGTCGTAAAGGGATATCTTCACGGTATAGGTCTCGACTTCCGGGGACACCCAGGACTGGTTGCGGTGGGCCACGGTGGCGTTGGGAGCGTTGAAGAGGTCGGTGGTATTGTGAACCTCACCGCCGCTGGATCTCTCGATGACCCAGACGACCTTCACATCCATGGCGGTGGCATTGGTGTCGATGTCGTAGGAGATAAACAGGCTCTCGGCCTCGCCATCGTTGTTTTGATCTTCCAGCTCGAGCTGGATATCGGCAAACACCTCGTTGGATTCGGCACTGACCGATGATATCGAACCCAGGGCAAACAGAACCAGCAGGGCCAGCGCCGCCGCCATTGTCATGAGTATTAACGCTAGAGGCCTGAAACGCTGGGGCAAAGTACCGGAAGCCTGGGTCACAAAAGGTACAGGGCGGGGTCCGGCCTTAATGGTTGCCCTCACGGCTTCGCCATGAACGACGGACCAGCAGGGTCGCCAAAAGCAGGACCGACAGGCTCAGGGGGACTCCGATGGCGGGAAGGAAACCGCCTCCATCATCCTGGGTCTCCTCCACATTGAAGGTATGGGTAGCCTGGTTGTTGTCGATGTCGCTATCGTTGTACGCGCCCTTGGGATCGATCTCGACCAGCAGGATATGGGAACCCTTGGTCGCGGTCCATTCGGTGGACAGGGTCAGGGCCTGGTCGGCGGTCAGAGTGGCGTTGATGATCTTCAGGCTGACACCGTCCAGCGTGAACTCCACATCCGCAAAGAGGGTCGCAAACTCCACATCCGGGCCCGGAGACCAGGAGACTATGGCCGAGAGCTTGGTCCTGACCGAGGGCTCCAGGGCCCCACCGGCGGCGGCAAAGGCGCTGATATATTCCACCTTCAGGTCCACGCTGGCGTCCTCGGGTTCCTCCGGCTCCACATACTCGGGCCTGACATTCACGGTCCAGCTCCAGCTCAGCCGCTCACCGCCATCCAGGGTCAGGGCTGCCTGGAGCTCGTATTCACCCTGGCTGTTGAAGACATGGCTGAAGGTCTGGTTATACGGTAGGCTCAGGCTCTGGTTGGAGCTCATGCCGTCACCCCAGTCCAGGAACAGCTCGGTTTGGTTGTCATCCTGGTCGGTCACTTCCAATGTGAAGTTGATGACCTGGTTCACCTCGGGGCTCAGGGACTCCAGGACGGCCTCCAATCGGGGGGCCCAGTTGAGGTAGACGGTCCGGTTGGCCTGGTCCACGCAGCCTGTGGCGTCCCGGACCCGGATCTCGAGGGTCTGGTTGCCTCCGGTGGAAGGGTTGAACGAATAGGTGGCGTTGGCGGCCCAGGGGGTCCAATCACCGGTTCCGATCCGGTAGGAGTAGCTCAGTTCGCCCCAGCCGGCCTGTGAGCCAGTGGCGTTGAGGGTCAAGGGCAACCATTGATGGTGGGTTCCCACGGGAAGGGTAAGATCCGCCACCGGTAACGGCACGACCAGGACCGATACCCGGCTGGCATTTGTCTCGTCGCTCACCAGGCCCAGGGGACTGGTCAAGGTCAGGGTCACGGTGTAGTTGCCCGCCACATCGTATGTATGGGTCATCCCATCGGCCTGGGTCGAGTTGGTGGAATCATCGAGGTCCCAGAGCCAATCCCGGGCACCGGTACTGCTATTCCCGTTCAGGAACACTGCCTGCCCCACTGCGGCCACGGCCCTGTCACTGGAGATGATGGCCACCGGGCGGGGTTCGACCTGCATGGGCCAGGTCACGTCGGTGGAGAGACCATGGGCGTCGGTGAGGTTGAACCAGATGGTGTAGTTGCCGGTTGGGAGGCTCAATCCAAAGACACCGTTGGTGCTGTTCATCCCATTGGAGAGTTCCCATCGCAGGCCGGTCAGGTTACCCTCCGGATCGTAACTTGCCGAGCCGTCCAGGGAAAGGGGTTCTCCAGTCGCCCAGATCGTGGGTTTCGAGGCCACAACGGCAACCGGGGGGGCGTTGGTGATGGTGATGTTAATGGTGGCGTTGGCAATGGAACCGTCATCATCCCAGATGGTGAGGTTCACAGTGTATTCGCCGGAGGCGGTGAAGCTATGGAAGGGGTTGACGTTGGAGGAGTTGGTATCGTCACCAAAATCCCAGAGGTAGGTGACGATCGACCCGTCGCTGTCGCTGCCGTTGAAAGTGAAGGTGAAGATGGTGGTGGTATCGCCGATCATCGGATCGACGGTGAAGTTGGCCACCGGGGGTCGGTTCAGGACGGTTATCAGGATGTATCCGGTGGATATCGTGTTGCGGTCATCCATGAGTTGCAAGGTGACATTGTAGATCCCGTCATCGTCGAAGGTGTGGTTGGCCGCCTGATTGGTAGAGCTGCCGCCGTCGTCGAAATTCCACATCCAGAAGAAAATGGTCCCGTCGGGATCGTAGGATTCGGTACCGTTGAATCGAAGTTTCTCCCAGGTCCACAGGGTCGTATGGGTGACATAGATGACCGGGACCGGGGGGGCGTTCACATAGATAGTGATGGTGGTGGATGAGTTGGCCCCATCGTCATCGGTCACCGTCAGGGTTACGATGTAGGTGCCGTAGGTGCCGAAGGTATGGGTTGGATTGGCATCGGTGCTGGTGTTGCCATCGTCGAAATCCCAGAGATAGCTCACGATATCCCCGTCCTCGTCATACGAGCCGTCGCCGGTGAAGTTGAGCTCCTCTCCCGGGAGTACGGTGGGCTTCTCGGCGTCGGCCACCGCCACCGGCGCCATGAAGAGCCGGATATCGAAGCTGACCTGGTCGCCGTTGATCTCGATGTTGATGATCCGCCAGCCGCTGTCAGAGCCGTCGTAGGCGGTGGAATTGGGAGTGGTACTCTGGGTGAAGGAACCCTCGTCCCCGGTCCAGGGATCGTCGATATCGCCCCGGTTCCCGCCACCTCCGCTGGGTTTATCCATGTCATTCCGGCCGTCGGCCTCCTCCAGGTCAACCAGCTTGTGGTTCTCGTCCCGGTTGGTCGATCTGGAATCATCGATGTGCCAGATAAGGAGCCCTTCGCCGGGCATGTAACTATCGTAATCGAGCTTCCGGCAATTGGACAGCAGGAAGTACTCGTTAGAGCCGCTCTCGTTGGCAGGGATGGGCAGCTTGTAGACCGTGTCATCCCTGGTCCACGGATCGAGCACCACATCCAGGGTATCCTCGGTTATCACGATGGGTTCGACCCAGCCCAGCCCTATCTTGGACCAGGGGGTGAAGTGGGCTGGACTACGGCCGTAATCGTTCCAGGAACCGGCGCTCATGACGCCCCAGGAGCCGATCCCCTCGGAGCTGTCGTCAGTGTCGTAGAGATCGGGCAGGCCCAGCTCATGGCCGAACTCGTGGCACATGACCCCCAGGGGCATCTGGGAGCCGCCTGACTCCTCGTACTCCGGGATGACCGAGGCCTCGCTGAAGGTCTTCTCGTCGGTGACCACGTTTATGCCGTAGTAGTGGACCGACCAGATGTTATTGGAATCGCCGGTGCTCTCCCCGCCGGGTCCGGGATGGACCACGATGATGGCGTCGATATCGGTGTAATCGACATCGTCATCGACCCCCTGGGCCGCCTCGCGAATGAACTCGACGACCCGGCTGGAGTAGTAGGATTCATTGTGGGTCAGATCAAAGGGCCCGGCCACGACACCCGAGATATTGAGGATACCGTACGAGGCCTCCAGGTAGTAATTGCGAAACGATGGGCCGGTAAGATTGAAACTGAGATTGGTGAAATAGGATACATCATGCTCGGGCTCCATGTCCCGGTCGGTGAAATTGGTCAGGACCACGGCAACCTGGATGTCGCCGGTGGTGGGTGCGCCACCGTCTGCCGGAAGGGCCAGAAGCAGGGAACCCAGGGCCAGGGTCAGGGCCGCCGCTAAGAGGATGTATCGAAGAGAGAGCTGCATGGGCCTCAATGTGCCTTGGCCTATAAGACTAATAAGGGCTTCGTCGGTAATCGGTAATTGTTCATTCATTACCGGGCCTCGCAGAACCTGGTAAACATTCCTGGTAAACCTGGTAATCATTTCTGGTAAACCTGGTAATCATTTCTGGTAAACCTGGTCAACATTCGATGAGCCTGCCTTTGTAATTCGTAATTCGATGAGCCTGCCTTTGTAATTCGTAATTCGATGGACCTGCCTTTGTAATTCGTAACTCGATGGGCCTGCCTTTGTAATTCCATCCCAACCACTGGATAATGGAATTCACTGAACCAGGGTAACCTCGATACCGGCCATTGGGTCGGCCAGGATCCGGTCCCGGGTGGCGTGGTCGATCTTCACCGGCTTGTCCGAGTAGAAGACATCGGAATTGCCCCTCATCGCCTCCAGGGTCCCGACCCCCATCTGGAAGTTGACCGCGGCCCCGCGCCTGAAGCCATTGTACTGCTCGGGTATGGCCAGCAGGTACTCCTTGACCGGCTGGATATGCTGGGAGGCGTTGGTCAGCATGGCCGCCAGGGCCTCCATGGCCACATGCTTGTTCATGGGGTCCAGAAGGTCCTTTGGTCCCAGACCATGGGGCTCAAAGAGGCAATGGGGCCAGAAGATCTTCTCGTTGCGCTTGATATCCTCGCGAAAGTCGCGGATGATGTTGACCTTCTGGAGGAACAATCCGAAGTCGCGCTCGGTTCGCTTCAGTGTGGCCTCCTGCTCGGGGGTCAACTCATCGGAGTTGTTCAGGATGAGCTCGGTCAGGAAGCCGCTGGGCGTTCCGGCCACATAGTAACAATACTCGTCCAGGTTCTCGAAATCGCGGATGGTCAGCTCGAGGAACTTCTTCATACCGAAGTTCATCTCGTTGAGCCAGAAGGACATGGAGGCCTTGGTCCCATCGTCGAAGGTCCGGTGTATGCGCATGACCGATTCGAAGTTCTCCACCAGCTTCTGGTAGTGGGGGTTGGAGATGTAGTCCCCGGCCATCCCGGATATATGGGCGATCTTCTCCTTGGTCCCCTCGGAGTCGGGATTGTCGATGATCTCCATGATGGTGTCCATGGCCTGCATCCTCTGGTCCAGGGTGGTCTCCTTGCGTCCCACCTCGTCCTCGAAGCTATCCAGGATACGGGCCTCAAGGTAGCCCACCATGATGGGAACCAGTATGTTCTGCTCCACCATGGGGATGGTCAGGGCAAAGGAACGGGAGACGGTCTGCAGGATGGAACGGCAGAACTCCAGGCTCTCGGTGAGGATGCTCCCCATCGTGCCTGAGGCCAGGTCCTTGACTGCTTCATATAGACTGGTCATACGCTACTCCGGAATGGGTAAAAAACAAGGTCGGGCCATTATTTATAAGTATGCTCACCGGGTCTGAGCATTAATAACTTAAAATAACTTAAAATAACTACAAGTAATATTAATTAACTATAATTAATGAAAACAGGGATCCGAGACCCGAGACCCCGAACCGAACCCTCGAACCCCGGACCTAAAGATATATATGCGATGAAGCCCTTGATCACTCCTTCATAATAATATGATTCCGGGGGGCGTATCAATAACACGAACTCGTTGCTCCAGTTGCCTTGGCACCGGGAAGATCATCCCGCATGTCGGAGGCATTAGCGAGGTTGCGGGGTATCCCTGCCTATCGTGCAATGGCAAGGGCTGGTTGGAGCTGGAGCAAAAGGACCCCAAGGAGGCCGAGGGCCTTCACGGACCCTCGATACCGGATGTCCCCGGATCGGCCCCGTCCCCGTCCACTCCGGCAGAGCCACCGGTACCCAAGGACCAGAAAGATGACGACGATGACGAGGATTGACCGTTCCCCTGGTCAGTGATCATTCCTTCAGCCTGGCGGTACGGACCATGGTGATGGTCTTGTCCAGATAGTCATCAAATCGATCGCGAAAGTCCATCAGAAATGAATTGAAATCCTCCAGCCTGGCCAATCGCACCTTGATGAGCAGATCATACTCGCCGGTGATGCCGGCCACCTCCTCCACCTCGGGTCTGGCCAGGAATTCCTCGTCGAGGTAGCGCTCTGCAGAGCCCGAGACCAGGATATAGGCCACAAAACCCAGACCCATGCGGCGGGGCTCGACCTTCACGGTGTAGTTGCTTATGACCCCCTGACGCTCCAGCCGGGTCATGCGGGCATGGACCGTGGAAGGGGGCAGGTCGACCGCCTTGGCTATGGTGCGGACCGAAGCCCGCCCATCATGGTCCAGAAAGGTCAGGATATCACGATCACGGGGGTCGAGCCCGGGAGCGATCTGGGCCAGGGACATATTCAAAGCATGTCCATCGATTACTTAAGAATTGCTACATATGTCCAGGTATTTTTAAAAAAATATTAAAAATGTACAGGAATCAAATCCAAACGATGAGAAAAGGTTAATAATGGAAAAAACCTGGACGAGCCGGTGGTCCAATGACCAATCACAAGATAGCCGACCCCGCCCTGGCCGAGAAGGGCAGACTGAAGATGGACTGGGCTCGCGCCCGTATGCCGGTACTGGCAGCCTTGAGAGAACGACTGTCCAAGGACAAGCCTTTGAAGGGACAGCGCATCGCCGGCTGTCTGCATGTGACCAAGGAGACCGCCATCCTCATGGAGACCCTGCGCGCCGCCGGCGCCGAGATATCCTGGTCGGGATGCAACCCCCTCTCCACCCAGGACGAGATAGCCGCGGCACTGGTGGCTGACGGCTTCTCGGTCTATGCCTGGCATGGCCAATCGACAGAGGACTTCTACTGGTCCATCGATCGTACCCTGGACTTCAAACCCACCCTTACCCTGGACGATGGCGCCGATCTGATATTCACGGTCCACAACCGCTTCCAGGAGCTGGCCAAGGGGATCATCGGCGGCACCGAGGAGACCACCACCGGAGTACACCGCCTGCGTGCCATGGCCGATGACGGAAAACTGCTCTACCCGGTGATGGCGGTCAACGACGCCGAGACCAAGTGGGAGTTCGACAATGTCTACGGCACCGGCCAGTCGAGCCTGGACGGCATCCTGCGGGCCTCGTCGGTCCTGATCGCCGGCAAGAACTTCGTCGTGGCCGGATACGGACATTGCGGCAGTGGACTGGCTTCCAGAGCCCGGGGCATGGGCGCCAGGGTCATCGTCACCGAGGTGGACCCGATACAGGCCCTGAAGGCGACCCTGGAGGGCTTCGAGGTCATGCCTATGGACGAGGCAGCCAAGATCGGCGACATATACATCACAGCCACCGGCATGAAGGATGTCATCGTGGGTCGCCACTTCGAATCCATGCGCGATGGCGCCATCTTCTGCAATACCGGACACTACGATTGTGAGCTCAACATCGTCGAACTGGAAGAGCTGGCCGAATCGAAGCGGACCATCCGGGAGAACACCGAAGAGTACCTGATGCCCGACGGTCGCAAGCTCTACTTGCTGGCCCAGGGTCGTCTGGTCAACCTGGCCGCCGCCGAGGGCCACCCCTCGGAGGTCATGGACATGTCATTCGCCAATCAGGTCCTGTCCATGGTTTATCTGGCCACCAACGAGAAGCAGGAACCCGCGGTCTATGACCTGGCCAAGGAGCAGGACCAGGATATCGCCGCCCTGAAGCTGAGCACCATGGGCATGGATATCGACGAGCTGACCGCAGAGCAGGTAGCCTACGCCACTGACTATTCGGCCGGGACTTGAGGGTTAAAGTCGATTTCTTTCGACCCCACAACAATGCGAGGAGGTCCTCGCGGTTGATCGCCAGGCTGTGAGCCACATCCTTGAGAATACTATTCAAGGTGCCGACCCTCAAAGGTTTGTGGCGAGGAATGGTAAGATGATGTTCTGTATCAGTTTGGCGAGTGAATCGCATATGGCTACCGGTCTGATGTTGAAGCACATAGCCCAGTTTGCTTAACGCCTTAGCCAGTTCTTCCCCTGAGATATCACATATCACGAGGAAGCTTCAAGCTGCGATGACCTCCTCCTTGATCTGGTGGAGGCGGATGACAGACGGTCTCTCGTCGGGGTCGAAATGGCACTGGACGGCATCCTTGACCATCTCCTTCAACTCTTCGAAGGTCTCACCCTGGGTGAAGATGGAGTGACCCAGAGCTTTGGCTTCGAAGCCTCCTTCAATTGATTCTTCAATGAGAGCAATTCGGCGAGATCGCCATTCAGAACATCAGCGGCAAATGGCACGGTATCGACGTGACCTGGGACGACAATGGCCCAGCCGACGCCGAACCGGGCAACGGCCTTGCGGACAGGCCGAATATATGGTCGGCTGATGGACCGTTCAGCGACCCGGCCCAGGCCCAGATCCGTATCGACGCTGTCCAGGCCGGGGTTCAGGACGCCAAGGATAATCAGAAGGGCGAAGGCGTCATCTCCGTCTCCTTCAGGGACAACAACTTCGATGGCAAACTGACAGCCGGTGATACCTTCGATATCCTGGGTAACGGGGCTATCCACACTGCCAATGACGACTACAGGTTGGAGATCAAGTTCGACCTCTCTGGCGATACGATAGGGTCCTTCAAGCTGGGTGCCTGATATGGTTGAGTTTGACCAGAGCGAGCATCAAACACTTTATCAAGGACCAGAATAATGAATTGACCAATGGACTCCGAAATAATCTTTCTGTGAGGCCATCATCTTTTTTAAGGAAGTACTGGAAAGCTTTTAGATTGATGTTTCGTGACACTTTCATGACCTTGCATTGATAATCATCATCCAACTCCATATTCATCAATCCCCTCAATGAGATTTTCATAAAAATATTCATAATGCTCATAGAGTGTGTCTGGCAATACTGCAACAATATCCAACCACATGATCCAGAACAGGAACAATGTGACCCCAAAGCCAACCATCCAGTAAAATATCAAATCTTGGATCCTATCCGGTCGCCGCAGGTGTTCCACCAGATTCTTGAGTTCTTGTTCTTGCGTTTCTGACAAGGTTTGTATTTGCATGGAATCGCCGTTTGTAGATTCTTTGGTGAGAAGCGTCATGATCTACGAAACCGATTCCTTCCTCTTCCTCACCCTATTTAGCCAGATTCCGGGAAGTCCCGGATTTATCCCATGTCCCCTACCACTGACGGATCACCGACATAAAGATCGGCACATGGCCGAGAGTCATCCAGGCAGGCTGGCGGGCGCTTGAGCAGGCATAGCGGGCGTGGATGGCATAGGCGGGCGATCAAGGCAGGCTGGCGGGGCAGGCTTTTTTGGACTGTACTGTACAGGCCAGGTGAGCTGGATGGGCTTGGTGAGCTTCACCGAATGGGCAGGTCGGCTGGATAGTAGGATATCAGGCAAGCTGTCAAGAGCCGGTCTGTTGTACGCCTGTTGCCAGGTATCCCCGGCTTCCTCGGCCTACTGCTCTACTTCTTGTCCTTCTTTTTGTCCTTGTCATCGTCCTTATCCTTGACAAAGGACCTGAGTCGATCCATCTCCTGGTCAAGGCTGCTACCGTCGCCGGTGGGCGGTATCCGCTCCTCGCCCAGGGCGCCCACATTGGAGCGGGTGACCACCGAGTCCTTGATCTCCACCTTGCCGCCCTCGACGCGGTCGCCCTTGACATCCATGATCTTCCCGGTGGCGTCGGGGGCGTCGGCGGGCTGGCCGGGCTTGGCGGGCTTGCCTGGTTTGGCAGGCGTAGAGCCGGCGTCGGTGGTGATCTTGGAGCGTTGGAGCACTGAGTCCTTGATGTCCACCTTGCCGCCCTTGACCATGTCGCCGTAGACATGCTGGACCGTAACGCCGGTGTCCAGGTAGTCCCTGACGCTGGTACGCTTCTCGATCTCGTCCAGCAGACAGTGGTAGAAGCCCACCAGGGAATCCTGGCCGTTGGCATAGGCCTTCAGGATCAGCTTGGAGCGAAGCTCGCCGCCGATGACCTCGATCTGGGCGGCATAGCCCAGGCCCTTGGCCGCCACGGCGCCCTTGGCCCAGAACATGGCCCGGCCCCGGAAGACCCGGCCCCTATCGACGTTCATCGATATCGAGGTAAGGTTCTGGTCCTGAAAGACGTCGGTGACCATGGAGTAGAGCGATTCGCCGTCCATTGGGATCTTGTCGGTGGTCTCCTCGACCCTGAGCATCTTGGAGACCCTCTTGCGCCACTCATGCTCGTCGATGTCCTCGTATTTGAGCATGGGACAGACGATGGCGGTCTCGCGAGGCTTGGCGTCCAGCTCGGCATACTTGTTTGTGCCTGTGTCGTAGAAGGTGACCTTGGCCTGCAGTGTGACATTGCCGCACTCGCCCCTGGGTCGCAGCTTGAAGGTAGCGGTCTGGGCCTGCTTGGGCTGTATCAGGCCGATGGTGCGCTCTTCCTTGTCAGCCTTGAAGAGGTTGCTGGGGGCAAAGGGCCGTACCCTGACCTCGGCGATGGGCTTGCTGGTGTTGTTCTCCACCTTGAGCTTGAAGATGATGTTGGCCTTCTCGTAGTTGACCGCCGATTTTATCTCGATCTTGCCCTCCGGTTCCTTGGTGGCCTTGACCTCGGTCTTCTTGGCGGCGGGGAGGGCGGCGCCAAAGACTACCTCTCCCTCGGGCTTCAGGGCGATCCGCTGGGGTCCGGTATGGGAGGGGTCCATCGGTCTGGACCGGGTCACCGGGGAGCTCTTGTCGGGAGCATAGGGTGAGGCGCCATTATCATAGAGACTTCCGGGTTCCGAATAGGCCGGAGAACGGGGAATGGCAGGGCCACGGGCCGCGGCCTTCCGGGCCTTCTTGGCTCGCTTACGCTTGCGGCGACGGCGGACCACCATCACCAGAACAAAGAGGATGAAGAGGGCGGCGAAGATGGGCCCCGGGTCGAAATCATCCTTGTGATAGTAGAATGTCTTTGGCTCACTGTAGACCCACTCCCCGGAATCACCGATGGTCGGGTCCCGGTAGGCGAAGACCAACGAGTGCTCACCATCCTCCAGGCCCAGATCGGAGAGGTTGACATCGAGATTCTGGTCCCAGCCGATCTCCTCGCCATTCAGGATCCATTTGAACCCATCGGTCTGGGCGCCTTTGGTATTGCCGCTCAGGTGAAGTTCGTCATTTCTGTCGTAATCATAGTGGAGACTCTCGATCGTGGGTCCATACTCGCCATTGTTATCGTGCAGGGTCACATGACGGGTCTTCCAGACGCTGAACAGACCCCCGGTATCAGAGGCCCGCATGCGAATGATGTGATCCCCGGGAGAGAACTCCCCGTCTTCACGCCAGTTTATCTCGAAGTTCGACTGGTCGCCGTAACGAAGGGGCTCGCCATCGATCGAGTCCTTGTGGAGCTCCCATTCGTAGTTTACGACATCAAAATCGTTTGCGACAACATTGGCCTCGAACTGGGATACCGAATAATAATCCGGATTCGGGTTGTCATCGACCTGGACGATCTCGACCTGGGGTTTGCCCACCAGCTCCAGTTGTTGCTGGTCCGGGTCGCTCCATACACCCTCGTCGTCCTGGACCAGGAACTGGATGGTGTAGGTCCCGGACACAAGACTTGGGGGAAGGGACTTGGTCATGGTTGCCCCCAGACCCAGGATCTCGTGGTCGCCTCCCTCCGGTCCGATGTATCTCCACTCGGACCTCTGATAGGTACCACTGCCGCCATTGGCCGAGCCATGGAAATCGACATCATCACCCTTGACGGCAAAGCCACTGTAACCGGTGTCGATGCTGTCGATAAAGGCCTTGGGTTTCCGGACCAGCACGACCTGACCCAAGTCATTGTCCTGGCCTTTGGTCACCGATTGGCTATTCTCGAAATAGCCGTAATCCTCAATTGTGTAGCCAACAAGGTAATCTCCGCCGTCGTCCAGGCCCACCCGCCACCAGCCATTGGAGTCGCTGAAGGTGCGGCCCTTGTTGTCTTCCGCGCCCCTGGCGCCATCCGTCTCCCGGACGGTGACCTCCACGCCGAGAATGGCCGAACCGCCGTTGTCCTTTACCTGGCCTTCCAGGAAGGTGTTGGTGGAAGAGACCTCCGTGTCCAGGATGAAATCGTATCTGGTCGGTTCACCATCGGTCACCGTCAATGTCCCGGAGTTGGCATGGGAATAACCATAGGCGGTGGCGATGAGGTCGTATGATCCGGGGTTGACCTGCCTGGCGTAGTAGCCGTCTTGCCATGCCGCGGAGTCACGGTGGGTCACGTCTCTGACAGTATCCTCGATGAGGACGGCCGCGTTGCCGAGCCTCTGACCCGAGGTATCCTCGACAAAGCCCCAGAGCAGGCCCTTGTAGTCCTCCCTGGGAATCATCCAGAAATCGCGGCTGAACTTCTGGTCCCCTTCCAGATAGATGGTAGCCTGCCGGTCCCAGTAACCGTCCATGCTCAGGGTGACAGTGTAGTTTCCGGGGTCGATCTCCTCACCGTAGAAGTAACCCAGGGCATTGGACGATATGTTGTAGGCCACGCCGCCGTTGTCCAGGCTGTCCAGAAGGAGCTCTACCCCCTGGAGCTTGTCGCCGCTACTGAATCTGTTGTAGATCTGGCCGTCGAACCGGGCCTTGACCGGCTGGATCGGTTGACGTACCTCGAAGGTGGTCACGGCCGAAAGCTCGCGGCCATCGCCGCCGGCGGTCACATTGGCGTACAGGGTGTATTCGCCCTCGTCACTGTTGCTCTGGGGGATGGTGTAGAAGACATGCTGATGGATATCGAAATCATCCGGGCCCCGGGCCACATCCGATATCCGGACCTCGTCCATGAGCCCCTCGAACCGGTTGTTATCATCACCTTGCTTACCGAAATACAGGGGTTGTGAATTGTCGGTATTGGCGGTAAAATCATAATCGGTGGGAGTGGTGTCAAGAAAGCCGTCAACATAGAGTCGGGCCTGTTCATCGTGCACGTCGGCCACACCGGCGATATGGTGCCATTTCCCGTCGCCGATATGGGTCTGGCCGGTAAGGGATACCTGATTACCATTGTTATCGGAGGTGGTGAACTGGGCTTTCCAATCGTTGTTGCGTTCGCTCAGGGCCAGGATGTAGCCGCCGGTCTGGTTGTCATGGACATTCTTGTTGATGATGTCCATGCGAGCCCCTCCGGGAGCGTAGGCGTCGGTCCGGATCCAGGCTTCGATGGTGAACGAGGTGGATTTGTCGAATGCCAGACTGTCATCGTCCAAGACCTCGATATCAGCGTTCCCGTCGAACACATAGGCTTCCCCCTCGATGCCATCATCCTTTGTGGCACCGTTGACGTCGCCATGATTCTTGTTATCCGACTCGTCCTGGGCGTTACCGGTTTGGTCGTTGAAATGCCACAATCCCACCGTGTGATTGTCCACCTCGTGTTCCCAGCCGCCCATCTCGAAGATGAGGTTCTGACGGTGGGCCTCCCCGTTCAGGGGGTCCAGCAGTTTCAGGTCCACCTGATCGGTGCCCGGCATATCGAGGTAGACATCGATATGGACCGGGTCGTTGGGTCCATACTTGCGTAGTTCCCGGTCCAGTTCGATGGTCAACAACTGGTCGAGGTACCAATCATCCTGCTGGCCATCCGAAACATACCGGTACTGTTCATAGATCATATGATAGGCCGAATGGTTGACCCAGACATCGAAGTTACCATTGTTGGGCACTGATATCTGGAAGTAGCCGTTTTCATCGGTAACCTCACGATAGGCCTTTTTTTCCTGGAGGTCCAGGTAGGTGACATCCGCTCCAAAAAGGGGTTCATCGGTATCGGAATCCTTGACATACCCCCAGACCGTCGTCTCGGCCGCCACGGTCGGAACCAATGGAAGGAGGAGGGTAAGCAGGCCCAGGCAGACAAGACAGGCCAGGAAGCGATCGTTACGCATAGAGGGCACCACGGCTAGGTCTCTTATTAGTTTGATGTTTATTATAGAGCTTTTGGTAATCTCAGTTTTAATAGTAAGTACGGCTCGACACCTATGCTCACACTGGTAGGCCTGGGCCTGGGCGGATACCCGGACATGACCCTTCGAGGTCGCGACATCGTCGAGAAAGCCCGATTTCTGTTTGCCGAGACATACACCACCATACTGCCTCCGGGAAGCCTGGGAACCCTGGCCGGGCAGTGTGGAAGGGGTCTATATCGTGAATCGGCCCCTTCACCCGCGAGCGGTGCCGAATGCCCCGCACCGCCTCCTGTGACACTCCTGGAGAAGGCCGAAGACTCGCTGGTGGTCCTGCCCCGGGCCTATGTGGAGGAAGGAGGATTGCTGATGGAGGCGGCCCGAAGAGGCTCCACGGTATTGCTCGTTGGAGGCGACCCCCTGGGCGCCACGACCCACACGGCCCTGCGATTTGAAGCCGGGTCGGCGGGGATCGAGTTCCAGGTCGTGTCCAACACTTCCATCATGACCGCGGCCCCGGGTCTGGCCGGTCTCGACCTCTACCGGTTCGGACGGACCGTCACCCTGGTGTTGCCCGACGAGAGCGGGAAGTCGCCGGCCAGCCCCCTGGAGATGGTAAAGGCCAACCTGGCGGCAAACCTGCACACCCTGGTCCTGCTGGACATCCGGGCCGATGACCCCACCCGACCCCCGGTGGCCATGACCGCCGCCCAGGGGCTGGAGCTGTTGGCCGGCGAACAGGGACCTCTGGACGAGGATGGCCTGGCGGTGGTCGTGGCCAGGGCCGGCTGGCCCGATGGCCGGGTGGTTGCAGGGAGCGTGGAGGTCCTTCGCGAGACGGCTCTCGGGCCTGCGCCCCATTGCCTGCTGGTGCCCGCCGGGCTCGGACCGGTGGAGGAAGAGGCCCTGTCGTTGTGGCAAATCGGTTAGAACAGGTTGCGTTTCAACTTCAACCGGTAACGGTCTTGCCCGAACGACCAACGCCGGGGTACGATGACCCGGTGTCGGTCCCCTCCACCGGAACACCGGAGACCCGGATGATCGGATCGCTCGGGGTCACCGTGACCGGGATGGGGGCTGCCGGAGCGGCGAGTGTGACCACCTCCAGCCTCAGGGCCAACTCCTGATGGACCAGACCATGGAGCCCGGTCAGGGTCTCGTCATTCCCGGCATAGGCTCGCAGGAGCAGGCGGGTCAGGTTCACTCCGCCGATGACCTCTATCTGGATAACCAATGGCCGACCCTTCGGGTCCCGAGCAAGATACCGGATCAGGCCGATGAAATGACCGGGGGCCTGGGTCACCGAGGGCTCGCGGGGTTCGAAATCCAGACCCTCCATCACCCAATCCACCATCTGCATCAGGTCGGTCGGAGCCATGATCAGTCCGTCGAAACGGCTCTGGCGCCAGGCCATCCCTTTCACCGTCGAGGACCACTCCTGACCCGTTCTGAGATCTGGCTGAGCGGCGGTGGTCATTCCGGCCACTGCGGTCATTCCGGCCATCCCGGCAGGGGCGGGGTCGGTCTCCCGGGTTGTGGGTGGATCGGTTTCCAAGGCGGGAGGTGGGTAGGATTCGGTCCCGGATTCCCGGATCAGAGGCTCCACCCTATCGATATCACAGGCCCGTTTCGCAACGGTCTCATCCCCGGAGGGCCGAGTGGCCTCTCCTTCCTTGGACCTCATACCATCATCGTCAGTTTCTATCTCCTCAATCCCATGATCAATCATGGTCATCTCCCCGGCTTCGCAGATCTGGTCGCCCTTATCGGCCTGGTTGGATTCATCGGCCTGGTTGGATTTGTAGGCCTGGTCGGGGTTATCGGCCTTGACCGACCCGGCATCGGCAGTCTTCCTGGTAGCCCTCCAGAGGTCGGAGGGTCCAGAAGCCGAGAAATCCAGGGACCGTTCGTACAGGGCCTGGGTCAAAGCCAAGGAACGATAGTATATCGGAGAGTAGCCGATCTGGACCGAATAGGCCATTCCCAGGGCCCTGCTGGCCTCGATCTGCTGCCCGTTGGCCACCCCCCTAGTGAAATTACGGATATGTCCCATGGAACATGGGTAATCCAGAGAGTTCCGGTTTAGGATGGCCAATGCTTCCTTCTTCTCGCCCAGGCGGATATGACAGCGGGCAACACCCAGGAGCGCCAGTTTCCTTGCGAGCTTGTCGGCGGGACCCTCGGAGTATATGAAGACCTCGATCAATATCAGTAGCAACAGACAGACCAGGGCGAAGAATTGGGCAAGGCAAGCGAAGAATATCAGCAACAACAAAAAGAGGGCCGTACCGGTACCTAGAGGAGGACGGCTATCCATTGCGTCCTTATATGATTTCAAGGCGCTCCGGGGAAACTGGGCCTCCAGGTCCAACGCCTTTTCGACGAGGTCTCGAGGCTTCAGTTGTTGGTTTGTTTTTGACCCGTTGCAGGCCTTGTCAGAATCCTTGAAGGCCCAGTGTAACAGCCAGACTACCAGGCATATCAGGCATATCAGGATGACAACTATCAGACTGTACAGCCAGTCCTCGTCATCGGTCTGATAATCCTCCTCGTAGTTGTAGCTTTCGTAGACCCGGACCCGGATGTGACTCGGCTCTGACCACTGGCCATCGGCAGCCTTCACCCGCGCGGTCGGGCATTGGTACCCGACATCGTAATAGTAATGGTATATGGATGATGAGGAGTAACTTCCGGTCCAGTCCCATCTTCCATCGCCTTCGAAATCCCATTGGACCATCGTCACATCCTGGCCGGTGGAATTGGCAAATAACGACAATTCGACCCTGGAGCCGGAAGGCATGGAGGTCCGGGAACTCCTTACACCCTGGATCGTGGGAGGCTCGAATGGGACCACGGTCAGGTTGACCGCCACCGGGTTCGACCAGAGCCCATCGTCGTCCATGGCGGCAAAGTAAACCGCAAATGTGCCGGTCTCATTCTGCCATTCAGTTGAGAAAACCCGGAAAACCGATAGGTTGCTTTCGTTATCGGTCCACCAGCGATAGCCGGTCACGTTACCGTCGGGGTCGAAGGCCTGACCAAAGAAGGTCACCTCCTGGCCGGTATGGACCAGGTTTGGTTCCAAACCGGTTATGGTGGCCTCGGGAGGCAGATTCGGTTGAATATCCTGAGGCCCATCATCGGGCTCATCACCCATGGCGTAAGGAGTGAACATTGGCGCGATAGCAAGGCAGGCCAGCATCAGGGCCATCAAGAGCAGGCGGTCGTTTCCAAAGGACCTCGTCATGGTTATCACAATGAGTCGTTGGAATGGAGCCTATATAGCCGTGGTGTGGGAGGTCCCCTAAAAGTCCCATATCCCCTTGTTTCGTCCTTCCACAAGGGTTGTTGAAAAGTGCTGGGATCTGGTGAGATAATGGGCAGGGAGAGGGAGAGGGAGAGGGAGATGGGAAAGGAAATAGGCGGGCTGCCGGGAGCAAGGCAGGCAGGAAATGGCCATTGTCATTGTCATTGTCATGGCCTTGAGCCCGGTTCCGGATCGTTCACAGAGGATGGATGGTTCCCCGGAAGTGGGGTTTCAAACCGGTAGTGGGCATCCTTTCCGGTCGATGGCGGCTCTTGGTCTGGTCCTGTTCCCGACCCCTCCTTCACTGTCTGCCGGGTTGACGGTAACGATGTTGGAGGGATCAACACATAGACGAAAGGATAGCTCCCCCAAAACCTGCCGCCGGAGGCTCACCGGTGTTGCCCGGTCAGGCCCGTAGAAGCTCAGGAACAGACAGGTCCTCAGGGGGCCGCCCACCACCTCGACCTGGACCGCGAGGCTTCGGTCATCGTCATCCTTGGTCCGGAACCGGGCGAGACCGGAACAGGTGGACACCGAACGGATAATACTGACAGGGAGTGCGTGAAAACCCAGATCGCTCACGACCCGCGAGACCAGCTCCAACAGAGGTTCCGGCGGAAGACCCAGATCATCCATTCGGGCCCTTCCTCCGATCAGGTTGCGTATGGTCCGGGTCCAGGATCCCGGCTCGCCATTCACAGAAGATCCGGAAGGCTTCCCGGCCAGCGGGCTCACAGCCTTGAGCAGAGGTGAAATGGCCGGCGCAGGTAGGGGTGATCCGCCAACCGCCTCCGGTCCATCGGCATCATCGGTATCGATACCATCGGTATCATCGGCGTCGGTACCATCGGTATCATCGGCGTCGGTACCATCGGTACTATAGATATCAAACGCAGGCAAGGTAACAGCTTCTTGAACGATGGGGGCCGTATC
>CAYSUX010000026.1:0-18250 GCA_964434315.1 uncultured archaeon | reverse complement strand
ATGGAGGTGCCTAGCTAGCCCAGATCGAGATGCCACCCTCGCCCAGGGAGCTGGACCGGCTCAAGAGCCTCTGCCATGAACTGTGGGGCTTCTCCAGGGAGAGGATGGCGCTCATCAACCGGCTTGAGAACTACCAGATACGGCGTCTCAAACAACATGTGGAAAAGGAGCTACAACGTCGGGGCAAGGGCAAGCTCCAGGCCGAGCGATTGCTGTCGCGTTACAGTGGTTTCGGACCCCGGGTGGACCATGCCGATGAGTTCCCCTTGGCCGTTGTCTGCGGTGGCTGTGGGTCCAAGCTCAAGGTGGACAAACCGGGTCCCTATCGCTGCCCCAGGGTCGATTGCCGGGTCCTGGGCGAGGTCAAGACGGCCGAGGGCGCCATCATCTAGTTCAGTTCGTGATCCGGCATTTCCCGGTCACCACAGAGTCACCGAGAGCACAGAGTGTTCACAGACAGAGGAAAAACTCTATCGTCCCATTACGCCATTATGCTGTGTGACTCTGTCTGTCTGTCTGTCTGTCTGTCTGTGACTCTGCGGTCGATAATTCTTTCTTGACAACGAGCCCCTCACCGGCCAGGCTGACCCTGACCTCGTCTGGGGCGCAACCGGGAGGACAGGCGCCTAACATTATCGAACAAGACCGAACCTCATTCATGGGCTCTCATCCGGACTCCGGACCCTGGACTCCGGACTCTGGATTCTGATCTGAACTCTGGATTCTGAACTCTGGATTTCGGATCCCGGATTCCGGACTCTACGAGACACTCTTCGGGTCTGGAGCCTCACGTCGTTTGTCCAGCAGATGTCTGATGGCCATCACCGGATGATAGCGGACCATGCGGGGTCCCGAATAGCGCATGACCGTGCGAATCCTCTCTCGCATCGTCGGCTCGTAGCAATGGATGAGACATTTGGCGCAGACCGATTTTGCCTCCTGAAAGGGGCACTTTTCCAGCTTCCTGTCAGAATAGGCAACCAGTTCCCGGCATTCCCGGCACAGGCGTGAAACTGGTTCATGGTGGCCCTGGCAGTAGAGCTCGATCATGGCCTCGACGGTCCTTTGTTCACGGGTCATGCGCGGGGTGACTGGCTTGTCGGGCGCGTCTTGTGTTCCAGGCTTATCAGGCACATCAGGCTTGTCGGGCTCACCAGGCATGGTTGCAACCCCACCCAAAGCGGCTCCGGAATAAAAAGGCGGGCAGTGGGCAGTGGGCAGCGGGTAGCAGGCAGGCGTGCAGTAAGCGGGCAAGCGGCGGTAGGCTGGTAGTGGATGGGTAATAGGCGGGCAGTAGGTCATCACGACAGATGTCCCAATAAGGATAGGTGGAAAGGGTCAACCGATCTGAAAGTCGGTACCGACCAGTACGCCATGGATGATGACCACCAGCAAGGCCGCGACGGTCAATACCTGATGGACCAGCATCCACTCCTTGTAATTACGCCATTTGATGTACTTTTTCTGATAGAGCCCGTGAATGCCCAGCAGACCAAAGAGGAGGGCGGCCAGCCACCCCAGCCAGAGATGTAAACCCCATGCGCGAAGGCCCAGGCCCGAGAAGGGACCCCGTACCAACAGGATGCCGTGGATGACACCGATGGCCAGGATGGCGCCCGATATCCAGCAATGGACCTTGATCCTCTTACGCGGCTTCATACCCAGATAGCGGAATATCTTGTTCATCCTCTTTCGCAGACCCAGGGGCCCGCCGATCAACGAGACGACCACCAGCAAGCCCAGACCCACCAGTCCGGTAACCCGGCCGACGATCCGGGGTATGCCATCGGGTCCCGGTCGGGCATCGGGCATCGTGGCGACCGTCAGGTTGAAGGTGTCCCGCTCCCCGTTCTCAGCCTCCCAGGTGATGGGCAGGTAGGCTATCCCGTTCTGTTGGGCGCTCATGGTCAGGTTCAGGCTCACCGGCGTGTTGGCAAGCAGATCGAAGGTACCGCTTTCTTGTGCCCCGGTCGGCAGTTCCACATCGATATGAAAGGCGGTCTGGTCACCGAAGCCCAGGCTGACATCCGTAAGGTCCGCGCCCTCGCTCCAGAGTATCAACTGGTGGGTGACCGTTCTCCCGGAAGGTACCAGCAACAAGGGAGAGGAGAGACGAAGGGGCACATCCCGCACGAAGATGGGCTCGGATACCTGGAACTCCCGGAAGCGATAGTGGTCCTTCTGTTCGGTGTTGTGACGGTAGTCAGCCAGTCCGTCAAGCTGGAAGACCAGGGCCCGGGGTCCGGATACACTGCCACTGCTAAGGGACCACAGGAAGGATATATCCTCACCGGCATCCAGGTCACCGGCGTCCCGCGTGCCTTTTGAGCCAAGGTCCAGCCCCCCGGCCTCGGCCATATCGAGGGTCATCCACAGGTCCTGTCCATCATATGGATAGCCATCATCATGCCTGTCGGTATCCTGGTCAGGCTCACCATGGTTGTAGAGCCCGCCGTATACCGGAAAGGTGGAGTTGACCGTAACCTCCCGGGGGGTGATGACATGGGTCTCGGGGGCCTGCCAGGCCGCGTGGCAGTCGCTACAGGGTTTTCTGTCACCTTTCTGCCGGTCTTCCTGATTCGAACCGCCGGCCTTGCCGTTCTCACCGGAAGGCAGGCCCAACAAGATGATAGCCACCAGCAATATGAAGAGCAGGACCGGCCATTGGCTGAATATCACGGTCGGGCGCATCGTTCATGGCCTCCCGCGCCTTGAGATGAAAAAGAGGGATAGGGCCATGATGACAATAACATGGGCGGTCATCGAAAGGGTGGACAGAACATCTCCTTTACCCTCCACCGGCACATGGACAAAGCCGGGCAGGATCGTTCGCCACAGCGGGTCCGGGCCATGTTCCAGGTCGATACTGATGGCGATGGAGAGGTCATATTTCCCAGGCGGCACCATCATGGTCCAGGAGAGAGGGTTGTTGCCGTTGATCAGGGTGAGGTTGCGAACCGGCAAGATGATGGCCCGGCCTCCGGTTACCGGGTTCAGGGTCAGCTCGATGGTCGCCGGCGTGGCGACCGGAAAGATGGTCTTAACTCCCAGGATGAGGGTCAGCGGCTCGCCGGCCCGGGGATGCAAGGGGGAGACCCCGAGGCCATCGATATCATACTCCACGTTGGGATCTTGGCCATCCAGGTCAAAACTGACATTCGTGAGATTATCGAAAGTCTTCAATTCCAGCCGGTAGGTGTTGTTGCCGGCAAGAGGGATGAAGGTGAGGTTCAGGTCCAGCCGTTGGTTCCCGTTGATATGGAAAGCCTGCCTGATACGCTGTCCATCCGGAGTGACCAGCCATACGCTGCCGTTGGTCGGGGTTCCGGCGCTCTCGTTGAGCTCTACCGAAAGTGTGGTCGGGAAATAGGCCACAACAGGAAGTGGAAAGCAAGCCGGCTCACTGACCAGTAACTCCAGGCGGGGCGGGGCCAGGACCGTGTAGTTGACCACCAGATGATTGTTGGCCAGATTCTCCTCGTCAGGATGGGGCTCCAGCTCCAGGATAAGCTGCACCGGTCCCTGCCAGTCGGTGGTGTTCCATTGGAAACCGGTGACATTGAGCCCTCCGGCGGGTACCGATACCGGAACCGTGCCCAGGTCGAACTCGAGGCCTCCTTGAGGCAGGAGCGCGGCGGTCAGGTTGGAGATGGCATCCTCCTCTCCCTGGTTGACGACGGTTATCTCGATATTAGCCGGCCGACCCCGGATAATGAGCTCTGGCTCCAACAGCACACGGGCCGGATGAAGCTGAAGCTCCACTCCTGGAACCCAGTTCCGGAATTCCACCTGGAGAGTGTCGCTGTTGTCATCCTCGGCCGTCTCGGGGATGGCATCATAAGGATCTACACCGGCCACAAGAGTGGAGAGACCGGGATGGGCGGCTTCAAGGTCGACCTGCCATTGCCTGGATATCTCGGTCGTGCCCGGGTCCAGGGTCGTTTCAAACATCAGCTCCCGGGAATCATTACCATAGGGATTGGTCAGATTGAGTCGCAGGTCGGCGGTGACCGGATAGTCGGCGCTGTTCCCGATGACAGCGGTAATCTTCAGGAGATCCCTGGGCATGGGCATAGCGGGCTCTATCCCGAGGCTTTCGATCCACAGGTTGCCGTGTTCCAGGACGTTCACTGGCAGTTCAAGACGCTGGTTGTCATCGTTGGCGTCCTCTGGTTGGATCTCCTCCATCTGCAGGATAAGGGTATGGTTCCCGAGAATATCGGTGGTCTCGAAGGACAGCTCCACTGTGTGTTCACCATCGGTGGGTACGACCAGACCATGGATGATATCAAGGCGGGACTCGGCCTCTTCAGTGTCCAGATAGAGGACCAGGTGGCCCACGCCGTCCACGCCCAGGTTCTTCACGGTCACCTCCAGACTCACGTTCTGACCCCGGATCGGCTCGGTTGACGACATGACAACCTTATCGACATCAAGGAATAGATCGGTGTAGGCCGCCGAGACATCCATTGGTTCGGTGGCGTCGGTCACAATATGGAAACCACCATCGTGTCGATTGTAGCCGTTCAGATGGAACTCCAGCGTATCGGTACCTTCCGACCGGCCGGTGATGGTCCACTCCAATGACTTGCCATTGCCCTCGCCCCGGTAAAGGTCATAGACCTTCCTGGTGGCCTGACCATCGATATCGAAGTTACCCTGGTCGGAAGAGAGGGTCACCTCGACCCAGTCGAAGTCGCTAAACCGGTCGGTGTTGCAATCAGCCCAGAAGGTTATCGTGACGGTTCCCTCTTCCCCTGTACGTAACTTGTCGGGCTTCTCGACATTATTGACGATGATGTACTCCGTGTAGACATCCTTGTGGTGACCGTTGTGACAGGAATCGTCGCACTCGGTACCCGAGTGGTCCTGGTCGAGCGCTTCGGCCGGGAAACCCTGCGGGAATATCGCGAACGCCACAAGGATGATGAAAAGAGCGACGAGCCTGCGGTTGGAGGAGGCTTCATGGTCCGGGCTCTGGCCAGGCATTGGCGGTTCATCCTTATCCGGCTATTTAGTTGATTGCTTGTTCAAGTCTCCATACTATCAATCTGCCGATCTGCCCTAAACGGTCTGCCACACGGCCACTCAACCATTCAGCCGTTCAACTCAACCACCCAGCCGTTCAACTCAACCACCCAGCCGTTCAACTCAACCACCCAGCCGTTCAGCCACAGAGCCAGTCAACCATTTGACATCTCAGCCACTCCACCGCGCGAGACATATCGCTATGGAATGTAGGGGTCAGGTTCAAAAAATAGCAAAAACTTCTTTGCTTTCCTGTTCATTACCATTGGCATGTCCGAACACAGCACGGTCAATCCCGGAAGCCTGCCCGCCCCGAAAGGGTACAGCCATGGTATCCTCACCAGTCCCGGCAAGCTACTCTTCATAGCCGGACAGGTGGGCTGGGACAGGGATGAAAAGCTGGTATCCCCTGACTTCATTCCCCAGTTCCGGAAGGCCCTGGCCAATGTGCTCGAGGTGGTCCACAACACCGGGGGATTGAGCTCCAACATCATGCGATTGACCTATTATGTCACCGACAAGGCCGATTACGACAATAACCTGGAAGAGGTGGGCCGGGTCTACCGGGAGCTGATGGGACGCAATTACCCGGCCTCGACCCTGTTAGAGGTCTCGGGCCTTGTGGTCCCGGGCGCCAGGATCGAGATCGAGGCCACCGCTGTAGTTTGATGCCGATGCGGTAGACATCCCGAATACGTATCGAGACCGATCTCTTAGCATTAGCATAATGGATTGATCTTCCATCATTCCAGATAACATACCTTTATCGGATACTGGTACAGTACAATTCAACCTCACTCAGGATCATGAATCCTTTTTCGACAAAAATAACCTCTCAGCTCAGCGCCTTGAACTTGCCCGGCCCGGTGGTCCGGCTGCCGGCCTTGGCCGCCGCGGCGGCGGCGTCGGCGGCGTCCTCGGCAATGTCGAGACCTTTCTCGGCGCTTGTGAAACCCGAGAGTTTGGTCTTCAGTTTGGTGATCGTGTTCTTGTAGTCCTCGATCTTCTGGGGCAGGTTCTTGATGTTCTTGACCAGATAGGCGGCCAGGATAACGAAGACGATGACGATGGTGCCCAGAAAGAAGAACTGCCAGGTGTCATGGTCGTTGGTGCCGCTGTCGTAGGGGTTGGTATCGTTGGCCGCCTGCCAGTACATTAAGCCCATGGCCTCGGCGATCTTGGGGATCACGGCGGTGCCGTTCTTCATGGCCATATCGATGAAATCGCCGATGCCGGCGATCATCTCCGTCGGTTTCATGAAGAGCGCCACGAAGCCCTCAGCCTCTTCCGCGGCGTAGAAGGCCAGGGCTGAATTGATGGAAGCCTCGCCAGGGGGACGAAGCTGGGTTTGATTCTGGTAGTAGGGGGTACTGGCTTCGGCCTCGATTACAGGTGGATGAAAAAGAGCCACCAAAAGAAGTAGAGTTGCGGCAATGATAGCCAAGGCACCTAAATGTCGAGATTTCATTTTAATATTTCACCCTGGATTGGAGTGAGCCAGTTCAAGTAGAAATAGAGAGTGGTTTTAATATTTAATCCCACATCCTTTCCAAACCTCCATAGTGAGCCTCCATTGGCTGTAGATGTCCTCGATAAATGGATAGAGGAGAGGATGGATATTATCCAGTTGGACAACTAGATACCCTTGATGTCGCCACTACCCACTCCCGCTCCAGAGTGGCCAGGAAGAAGCCCGGACAGAGACCCGGGGCCTGTCCAGTCCAGCAGGGTCCGGTAGACCACCTTGAAGTACCTGTTGGCCTTGACGGCCCTCTCTCCCGGTGTGCAGCTCCTGGGTGCCAGGCCTCTTCGGGCAGGCTTCCGGGTGGCAAGGCGGAAGAGCTAGAACCGCAGCTTTCGCCATGAAATCGATACACTACAAGTAACTACGTCAATGACAAACTCACAGCCAGTTCCCTCAGTTCAGATGTCCTCGAAGACCTTCTCGACGATATCCAAAGCGTCCTGGATGATCTGTGTATCGGTGGCGAACGAGAAGCGCAGGAATCCCTCGCCTCCGGGACCGAAGACACTGCCGGGGGTGCAGATGACACCGGCCCGGGCGATGCGGTGGGCCAGACCCACCGACGGTATATCCTGGTCGTAGTGGGCAAAGGCGTAGAACGACCCGCCGGGCAGGGGGCAATCGACCCCATTCATCCGGTTCAGGCGTCCCACCATCAGGTCACGTCGTTCACGATAGGTCAGGACCATATCATCGACCCATTGCTGGGGAAATCGCTCCAGACCGTTCTGGGCGGCATATTGCAGGGGCGTGGGCGGACAGGAGACCAGATGGTAATGGACCTTCATCATGGCATCGATTATCTCGGGGGCGGCCATGACCCAACCCAGTCGCCAGCCGGTCATGGCGAACAGCTTGGAAAAGGAGTTCACATAGATGATGTTGTCCTCATCCCCGTCGTAGAATGTCTGGTGGGAATCGAAGACGATCTCATCATAGACCTCGTCGGTGATTATCACCAGGTCATGGTCCTGGGCCAGCTCCTTCAATCCCCGGACGGTATCCGCCGGCCAGCAGGCGCCGGTGGGATTGGCAGGGCTGTTGACCAGTATCGCCGTGGTCCTGGGGGTGACAAGCTCTGCCACCTGTTCGACCTGGGGCACGAAACCATGGTCCAGGGAGATGGGATAACGTACCGGTCTGCCCCCGGCCATCCTCACGATGCCGTTGTTGAGCACGAATCCGACACCGGGGATGAGCACCTCCCGTCCCTGCTCCACCAGGCTCATGGCCGCCAGGGACAGTCCCTCGGTGGCTCCCAGGGTCACCATGGTCTGCCACGGGTCTATCTCGCAATGGCGTTTGCCGCTCTCGTGTAAGGCGATGGCCTCCTTGAGCAGAGGCAATCCCCCGGATGGCGAATACTTGTTCAAACCCTTGCCCACGGCGTGGTGCAGGGCCTCCTGGACCTGTATCGGCGGGTCCTGATCGGGTTCTCCAAGCCCCAGGTGAAGGGAGTTCTCATCGGCCAGTTCCAGCATCTTGCGGATACCCGAGGTCTCGATGGAATCGATTATTCTGGAGAAGTTGACCGGGCTCACTGGTTGCCTCCCCCTCCCCGGGCCTGTGTGGAAATGGTTTTGGAAATGGTGGTCATGGTAAATTGCCGGTGTTGACGGTTCCGGCAGCGCAAACAAAAGGGAAGGCTAAATTGGCCGGGCGAGCAGACATGGGCGATTGGCAAACAACATTGGCCGGGCAGGTGACATTGGCAAGGCGGGCAGGCTAAGGCGGTTTGCACGTTACTACTCCTTTTTCGAATGGTCGTAGAAGCCCCGACCGGTCTTACGGCCCAGGTGTCCGGCTCGCACCATCTGCTTAAGCAGGTAACAGGGCCTGAACTTAGTGTCACCGAACTCCTCCATCATATAGGTCATGCCCTCCACGACGATGGGGATGCCGCCGGTGTAGTCGGCCAGCTCCAGGGGTCCCATGGGGTGGGCCAATCCCAGCTTGATGGCCTTGTCGATGTCCTCTGGCGAGGCGATGCCCTCGGCTACCATGCAGGCGGCCTCGTTGATGATGACATCCACCATGCGCGACACAATGAATCCGGGGGTGTCCTTCACGACCACGGTCTGCTTGCCCATGATCTCTTGAGAGACCTGTTGGGCCACGGCCAGGGTCTCGTCCGAGGTCCTAACTCCGGTGACTATCTCCACCAGCTTCATGACCGCCACGGGGTTGAAGAAGTGCATCCCGATGACCCGTTCGGGTCCCTCGACCACCGAGGCGATATCGCTGATGGACAGGGCCGAGGTGTTGGTGGCCAGGATGGTATCGGCCCGGCAGAGCTGACTCAACCTGGTGAAAATCTCCTTTTTGAGGGTCATATCCTCAAAGACCGATTCGATGACCAGATCCTCTTCGGGCACGGCCTCCTCCAGGCTCACGCAGGGGCGCAAACGATCCATTATCTCACTGGCCTGCTCCTCGGTGAGCTTGCCCTTCTGGACAAAGAAACGCTGGAGGGTTGCTTCGATACCCTTGAGCCCTTTCCGGACCATCTCGTCCGAGACATCCTGCAGGGCCACCTGGCAGCCCTTGAAAGCCAGGACCTGGGCGATCTGACTGCCCATGACCCCGGCTCCAAGTACGGCGACTTTCTCTATTTTCATGTTAGTAACTCCATTGACTCCATGTAACGACCGGAACTGTTCATCTTTGCAACTCCCTGGCGATGATATCCAGGTTGATGGTCTGGGTGCCGCCTCCGTAGAGGAACCACCTGGCGTCCCGCAGGTAGCGTTGGGGTCCCAGTTCCAGGGAGGTGCCCAGGGCGCCGAAGATACGGCCTGCCTGCTCGGCGCAGTCGATGGCGGCCTCGGTGGCGACATACTTGGCGATGGCGGCCTCCTTGTTCACATTTAGGTCCTGGTCCATCATCCAGGCGGCCTGTGAGATGAGCAGACGGGTCGATTCGATGTCGATACCCATTTTGGAAAGCTTGTGGGCCATGGCCTGGAACTTGATGATTGGGCGACCGAAGGCCTGACGCTGCCGGGCATAGTCGATGGCCTCTTCGAGAGCCGCGCGGGCGATCCCAAGGGCCAAAGCCCCGGTGTGGACCCGGATGTCGTTGAGAATACCCCGTAACAACGGGAAGCCCTGTCCCTCCTTGCCGCCATACAGATTCTCGACGGGTATCTCGACGTCCCGGAGGTTGACCTCGAAGCAATGGGTGGCCCAGGCCGATAGCTTTGGTATCTCGTTGCCCACCTCCATACCCGATGTCCTGGCATCGACGAGGAACAGATCGATGCCCTTGAAGCCGGCCTCTGGATCGGTCTTGGCGGCGACGGTGAAATAATCTGCCTTGTCCGCTCCGGTGATCCAGCTCTTGGAGCCGTTGAGCAGATAGGTGTCGCCCTGTCGCACCGCCGTTGTGGCGATGGCCCCCAGGTCTGTACCGCCAAGAGGCTCGGTCATGCAGATGGCGCCGTACTTCGCGCCCTTGATGGCCGGTATGAGGTACTGTTCCTTCTGTTCCTGGGTACCACAACGATAGATGAACTCGGTGCCCATCAGACACTGCATCATGGTACCGGCGGCCACCGACAGATAACCCCTGGACAGCTCTTCAAGCATGATGGCGAACAGGACATTGTCACCACCCTGGCCACCGATGGACTCGGGATAGCGCAGGCCATAGAATCCCATAGCGGCGATGGCCTTGTAGAGCTCCTCCGGTATCCGGTGTTCCTTTTCCATCTGGGGTACGCGAGGGGTCACCTGCTGCTCGACGAATTCGGTCACCGTGCGGCGGAAGAGTTCCTGCTCTGTTGTCAAGGCAAAGTCCATCGGGAGGTCCTCATCCCCTGGGACTATTGGCAGGGGGATTGTGGAGAATGTCTGGAGGGTTTAAGGATTGGTCCAATCAATCGATCGATCCGACCACTTGCCGGATCATCTGGTCCTGGGTCCTCTAATGACCGTGGCAGCCGCCCTCGCCACCGCCGCAGGCCTGGTCGGTGGAGATTTGCTGGAGCTTGTCGGCGATGAGGTCTTCCACGACCGGCCCGATCAGGGGCTGCAGGTTATCGAAATAGACGTCTATGCCGACCTGTTTGAATCCCATCAGAGGCCGCATACCGATGCCTCCCACTATCAAGGCATTGACATCGAGAGTCGCCAGGGTCTGGACCGGCACCAGGCAACCGCCCTGTGGATGTCCCTGGTTTGGAGACACTGTCACCTTTGTTATCCTGCCATCTTCCACATCGACGAGGGTGAAGGCGTCACAATGCCCAAAATGGTCCGATCGAGAACCCTCGAGCCCGCCCTGTCCGTTGGATGGGATGGCTATCCGGCCGTTCTGCATATATGGATCTCCTGTTGGGTAGCTTAGACTACCACGCTGTTGTCATCTTGACCCTGATAGATAACCTTAACCCTACCAACTTGACCCGAGGTCAGGCGGACCTTGATGCCATGGGGATGGGTGGCCGATCTGGTGAGGATCTGCTTGACCGTGCCCTCGGTAAGGTGCCCTGAACGTTGGTCCTGCTTCTGGACCACGGCCACCTTCAGGCCGGGTTTGATGTTCTTGCGTCGCATGCCGTCCATGAATGTCTCGCCTCGTATGTCTTCTGTATATGTCACCATGATAAATGCTCGATAGCCGTGTCGACCCGTTTTGCCAGGCTCTTGCTGACATATCTCAAGGGTTTGATGGATTCTATGATGGTAGCCGAATGGGGGCTGTTTCTGCCCAGCTTGCCCAGCGCCATGACGCTGCAATAGGCAACGATCTTGCTCTTATCGCTCAGATATTCCAGCAGGATCGGGATGACCAGGGCGACCTGGTCGGACGTCAACTCGGTATTGGTGAATATCTCGGCCAGATGCCATCGGGCCTGGGGCGTTCGCTCGGTGGAAGCCAGGTCGATGAGCTTGGATATGCTGTCCAAAAGTAGTTCGGGATCGGTTCGTGAGATTATCTCCAGCGCCATGCAGGTGCGAGCTCGGATCAGCTTCTTATCATGGCTCAACCCTTTGGCCAACAGTCCCAGCTCATCGGGGTTGGCAATGACGCGCAGGGCCACTTCATCAGCCTTGCCTTCGGAACGAAGGTCACCGCCAGCCAGCATATCGAGTAGTTCATCCATATCTATCACGGTCCGACCGACTTAATCATCAACAAACAGGGATTGTCCTGGTCCCACAGGCCTTCCAGCTCTTCCAGGGGTATGAATCCAACCGCCTGGTAAAAGCTACGGGTCATGGCATAACAGGGGTCGGGATGGGAATCGCCCAGGGTCTTCACCGTCAGATAGGAAATCCCCATATCGGCACACCTGGCAATGGCCCTATCGATAAGCTCTGTTGCGATACCCTGACGCTGGAATTCCTTGAGCACGCCCATCACATGGATTGCCAGGGCCTGGTCGCTGCTTCTTTTCAGGGCGATGAAGCCCACCGGGTCATCCCGGTGGAAGGCGCTATAGAACAGGCTGTCGGCAACCTCCCTGGCAAACCTGCGATTGGATACTTCGAGAGCGAACCATTCAGGCAGAGCACCGAGGATATTCCGACATATACTGGAGCGAAGGTCGGCGGCCTCGACCTCCCGGTATTCGATATCCGCCCTTCCGGTTGTTCTCGAGACTGTCATGGGATGTCCTCAGACTTCCTCGCTCGCTTTGGCTTCTTTTTCATATCTTTCATCTTCTGCTTTTCCTTCTATCCCTTCTTTTCCTTCGTCTTCGGACCTCTGGAGCCGTTCATACCGGATGATGTAAAGGACCATCAGCAGGATGGTTGTGAATCCGGCGATAGCGTAGACCAGGGGGAAGATAAGGCCCTGGCCGCCTTGGTGATAGAGTGGATTCCCCTCCCGGGGGTGGAACGGATTCATCTCAACATAGATGAGCGAGTCATACAGGATATGGGAGAATGTGCCGATGAAGGCTCCCAGGGTCATGGAACGCAGATCGGATTTGGTCTCCCATTGGAACCACTCCTTGACCTTGGTTATCGGACCCTTGCAAAGCAAGGCGATGCCGATGATGGCCAGGGCCATGAGGGTGGCTCCGGCAAAGGTGTGGATTTGGCCGTGGATGGGGGTTCCGTAGATCAGATAGACAAAGAACTCCAGGTCGATGAGCACGCTCCCCAGTACGGCGGTGAAGACATCCACCCGCTGGGGCCAGCGAAAGGAGAACAGACCGGGCAGACCGATATGGAGGGGTGTTACTGGCATGGCATTACCGTCTGGGGCTCCACCTGGATCAGGGTCATCTCACACATGGTTGATATCTTCGTATCGACAGGTTATACAAGGAATCGCTTATCTGTCTATTGGTCACCGACTTTCTGCCGACCACCGACGAAGGCGAGTTCGAGGCCTATCTGTTCTTTCGGTAATGTAATCTTCGATAGGCCAGGCACAGCAGGAACGCCCCCAGGATGAAAGACAGGAGGATGAGCGGCAGACCCAGTCGCTTACGCAGGATCGAATCGTCTTCTTTGGGCACCGGGACATCATCCGGTTCCCCAGGTTCCAAGGTTATTTCATGCTCGATGGTCGGCCCCCTATTACCAAGACCGTCAACGCCATAGCAGGCCAGGATGCCATTCTCATCTATGGTAAAAGGTCCGTCATACAGGAGCCAGGCGCCTGCGTCGAATCGGTAGTGAATTGATGCGTTCCCCACGCCGACATCCAGGGCGGTGAGGTTGAGGTAGGTCCCTGATCCCATCAGCATCCTGGTATCGAACCATCTATAATCTCCTGCAATCGAGATCGTGGGTCCAGTATCATCGACATGGATTTTGCGCATCTTTGGGAGACTTGCCTGATCCAGGTTATCGATGGCGAAATAGGTCAGGTTATGCGAGCCCGCGACATCGACGCGAAAGGTTCCATTGTACTCGATCCAGGTCCCGTTGTCGATTTGATACCGAACCGACCCAAGGCCCGCTCCCGAATCATTGGCAGTGATTGTGTAATTGGAGGTGGTGGTCACATAGGTTGGTTTTGAGCCTCGAAATGGCAGCCCCAACGTCAGATCGACGCTGGGCGGTTGATCATCGATAAAAAGCTCCAGAAGTTGTGAGGGCCCGACCTGGCCCAGACGGTCCACGGCGTAGAACTCAAGTTTCGTTGGTCCAGCATTTGTCAAAGTGAGATTCCCCTGGTAGGCTAGCCATTGGCCCTCATCGAACCGATACCGGAGTGACTCGATCTTCGACCATTTGTCGCTGGCAGACAGGTTGAGGCTGGTGGATGAATTGATGTAGATGGGGTCCGATCCGTGAAAGGGCTCGCCCAGCTTGAACCGGGATAAGGGGGGCGCATCATCCACTGTGATCTCGATCGAGACTGGCTCTTCGACATTCCCCAGCATATCCTGGGCATAGTAGGTCATATCATGAGGCCCGGGCTCTGCGATGGTGAAAGAGCCGTGGTAGGTGGACCAAGCTCCAGAATCGATGCGGTAGAGGATGGAACCGACACCCACACCCACACCCACACTCGGGTCCGTGGCGCTCAGGTTGATGTTGGTGGCGGGTGAGATGATGGTCCCGGTGTTTTGCGCATTGGGCTGACCGATCTTCAGATTGGTCTCAGGTGGACGGTCATCGACATGGATCATCAGGGATCGAATGACGCCGGCCGTGCCGAGATGGGCTCTGGGATAGTATTCGAGGCGGTGGACTCCAGAGACGGCGATGGAGAAGTTGGAGTCGTAGGCCTGCCATGGGCCATTATCAACGCGATAGACCAATGAATCATTGGTTGGCCTGCCATCGGTCAGGGATAGGTTGAACTCGGTGGAAGATGTAACATAGGTTCGATCCAATCCTTGAACATGAGGGTCTCCAACTGCCATTTTTGGCTCGACAGCCTCATTGGCCAGCGCCATGGCCCGGGGTATGGTCTGCCACAGGCTGTTGTTCTCCAAGTGGTGGTAATTGAACAGAAAGACCTCGCTGACATTGGTCTGGGTGAGCCAGGTCAGGTTCTCGGCCAGCCAATCCTCGTCACCGGGATGAACCTGATCGAAGTAGATGGAGGCGGCAATACGCCCGGCACCGGCTCTTTCCAGGGTCCGCACCGCCTCCTGGAGCACCTCCTTGCCATAGGGCAGCATGACGTAAGGCATGTCCACATGGCGCGAGATATTCACATAATCGTATCCCCAGTACCAGTAGCCCGGTTCTCCCGAGGCCATGAGGTGGGGTTGTAGGGGGATGTCGGGATCGGCCTCGTGGAGGTATCCCTGGATCAACCGGAGCATTTCGGTCTGTTGGCCGGCCCGCCAGGCGAACCAGAGCTGGGCCAGGGACTGGTTGCCATAGATGGTGGAGGACCGCTCGGAAGTGGTGTTGCCGGCCACGGTGACGCCGGTCTCGTTCTCGAACTTGTCATCGACCAGGAACTGGAAGTTGTCATTGAGGTCGATGCCGTCGAACCCCAGCCCCACCAGCTCGCGCATCACACCACGCAGTTGGGTCAGGTACTCCGGGGTGCTGATCACCCGCGAAGGCGGAACGACCCGGTAGAAATAGTCATCCACCGAATGGTTGGTGGGAGTACCGTTGGCATAGAGCGATATCCAGTCGGGGTGGCTCTTGAGCCAGTAGTCGTGAGGCATGTTGAAAAAGGCGTAGACCTGTAACCACTGACTCTGGGCATAATAAACTACATTGGCGATATAATCGTCGAGAGCCCACCAGACCTGGGGCAGGTAAGCGGAGGGGTAGAGCACCTCGCCACCGCCCACCGAGAGCAGGAAGGCCGAGCCTCCCAGGGCCTTGATTCTATCGATGCTCTCGGTCACATTCTCGCCCAGATTGTAAACGCCCACTGCGATATTCTGGGCATGAACATGGGTTATGATCTCAATGAAAGCCTCGGATCGCCTATCCGTGGCTGGAGTGACGGTCTTTGAGCGAGCGGTGACCCGGACAGCAAACCTGCCGGGGGTCGTATCGCCGACAGTCAGGGTCACATTGACCGAAGCGCCGGGTATGATCTGGAAGAGAGTGGCCGGTTCCAGTCGGATCAGGCTTGCATTGTCGGGATTCAAGACCTCCAACGTGTAGCTGTCAGTCAGTGTACCCTGGTTGGTCAACTCTATGTTGTAGGTTACAAGGCGGTCGGTCTCGGTGATTTTGTGTCCGGGAGGCTCAAGCGAGACATTGAATGGGAGCGAGGCATGGACATTGAACCGGTTGGTAGATGAGCGAACCACGTGGGTATCGTCACGTACTTCACCATACCAGTGATATTGTCCCTCTTTCAACCGGTAGTGGTCCCGGATCTCAACCGGCGTCAGGGTTCGGTTGTAGACTGCCACTTCATCAATGGTCCCGTTGAAGAAGCCCCAGAGCCACAGGGGATTGGAGCCGATGATCCAGGGGCGGGAGAGGTTGGTCACGCCATTGGCGATGGTAGCTTTGGCACGTTCCAGGCCATCGACATAGAGCCGTAAGGTGTGGTTGTCATAGGTGGCCGCCACATGGTGCCAGACCCCGACCCTTTGGTCCTGGGGCAACACGTACTCTATCAGTTGCCGGTGGGTCCCGTTACCGACCGAGGCATAGAGGCAACCATAGCTGAAATCAACTTTGAGATAGGACTGGTTGAGCTCCATCCCCTCGCGGCCCAGGATGTGGCCCACGTACTCGATATTGTCGCTGGTCTGCTTGATCCAGGCTTCGGCACTCCGATCAACGGAGTTGAAAGCCTCCTCGTGAGGGATCTGGCCATAATCGTCCACCCCGTCGAAGCGGAAGGCTCCGGCGAACTTGCCGCCATTGGTCTCGAACCGGGCGGGGGAGTCTCCGTCCGAGTTATCAGGCTCCTTGTCGTATAGGGTGGCGTTGCGGTCGTGGCCGGAGTAGTCGAAAGAATGGGTGTTGTTCTCTCCATAGGCGCTACGATTGTCCAGGTGGAACAGGAACTGAGTGGTGAGGTCGGGAGTGAGCGGCAGAGCGTCTATGGTGTAGCTGGCTACGGAATCGTTGGTCTGGTTGAAAGCCCCATAGACCAAGGCATGATCCCTGGAGATGGTCTCACTGCTACCGGCAAAGAGCATGGCCTCCAGATGGTCCGGGTCACCATCGTAAAGGCTGGCGTTGAGGAGAAGGTCCACCTCATTGAGGCTGACGTTGGTGTTATTGACCGGACCCTTCAGCTCGATCGTCGGGGCCAGGGTACTTCGACTGGCGGATTGTGGAGTGGCTGCATCACCCGCCGGGCCGATAATGGGGGTCAGAAGCAACCCCAGAGGTATGAGGAGGCTCAAGATGCTCCCGACAGATTTCCATTGTTGGAGTAGCATATCGGGAATACATTATGTTCGAGGTGGTATTTGACATGTCTCCCGCCTCCTTTTTTAGCCGTCCTCCTCTGCCCGCCATCGCCAGGAGATCACCATGCGCATCGGCATCGACGTGGGCGGTACCTTCACCGACTTTTTGCTGACAACCGACGAAGGCGAGTTCGAGGTCTACAAGGTCCTCTCCACGCCTCCCGATCCCTCCGAGGGTGTGATGACCGGCCTGAAGGAGATGGCCGTGGCTCACGATCTGGAGTTGACGGCCTTTCTGGGCAAGATCGGGACCATCGTCCATGGTACAACTGTGACTACAAATGCCGTGCTGACCTACAACGGAGCCAAGACCGGCCTGCTCACGACCCATGGGGTCCGCGACGCCCTGGAGATGCGCCGGGGCATTCGAGAGGAGCAGTACAACAACCGCTACACCAACGTTGTACCACTTGTACCGCGCTACCTGCGCTGGCCGGTGAAAGGGCGGCTGGATCATGGGGGACGGGAGATCGAAGCCCTTGACGAAGGCGATATCCAGGCGGGCCTGGAGCTCTTTCAAAAAGAGGATGTCAAGGCTGTGGCGGTCTGCTACATGAACGCCTTTGCCAACCACGAACATGAGACCCGTACCGCCGAGCTGGTCCGCGAGGCCATGCCCGAAGCCTACCTGACCACCTCCACCGATCTGCTCCCTTCCATTCGCTTCTACGATAGGCTCTCCACGACGGTGCTCAACTCCTATGTGGGTCCCATCCTGCGCGGCTATCTGCGCTCTCTGACCGCCAAACTGAAGACTGCGGGCTTTGACGGGGTATTGCTCATAATGCAGTCCAACGGCGGCGTCATCGCCCCGGAGGTGGCCATCGATACGGCGGCTGCCACATTGCTGTCGGGTCCTGCCGGAGGACCGGTGGCGGCCCTGACCTATGTCGGGCTTCACGGCTACCGGGACTGTCTGACCATGGATATGGGGGGCACCTCCTTTGACGCGGCCCTCATCCGCGACGGGCAGCCCCTGGTGACCACTGAAGGTGAGATCAACCGGCTGCGACTGGCCCTGCCCATGCTGGGCATCCACACCATCGGCGCCGGCGGAGGCAGCATCGCCTGGCTGGACGAGGGTGGCCTGCTACGCATGGGACCCCAGAGCGCCGGGGCCAATCCCGGTCCTGTGAGCTATGGCCTGGGCGGCACCCGACCCACCTGTACCGACGCCAACCTGCTGTTGGGCTATCTCGACCCCGACTACTTTGCCGGAGGCCGTATGCCCCTGAACCGGGAAGCTGCGGCCCGGGCTGTGAAGGAGCAACTTGCCGAACCACTGGGTCTGGACCTGACCGAAGCGGTGGCCGGGATGTATCATGTCATCAACGTCAACATGGCCGCCGGGGTGCGGGAGGTCACCATCAAACGG
>CAYSUX010000025.1:0-18429 GCA_964434315.1 uncultured archaeon | reverse complement strand
TGCTGGCCGTGGCCGGTTTCACCATCGCCATGAACCTCCAGCGCATCATCGCCGGGCAGCGCCGCCAGATCGGGGTCCTGCGGGCCCTGGGAGCCACCTCGGGCCAGGTGCTGGTCTATTACGGCCTCTTCGCCCTGATCATCGGTGTTTTCGGCTCCCTGGGCGGATTGGCCCTGGGCGCGGTCCAGTCCGACCTCCTCACCACGGCCTATGCCGAGACCCTGGGTCTGCCCGATGTGGAACTGCGCTGGAGTGTCATGGTGGCGTTCCAGGGATTGGCCTTCGGCGTGGTCATGGCCCTGCTCTTCGGCCTGCTGGGAGCCCATCGCGCGGCCCGGTTGGAGCCCCGTGAGGCCATGAACCCGGCCCATCCCGACCGGGCCTCGCCCATGCTGGCCAGGCTCACCCGGGGTCGCCCCCTGCCGGTGAAGCTGGCTCTGCGGAACCTGGCCCGCAACCGCCTGCGTACCACCCTGACCATCGGGGGCCTGGGCTTCGCTCTCGTCCTGCCCCTCTGCCTTGGAGGCATCCTGGCCTCCTTCGATTCGGCCATCGACGGCATGTTCGATCAACCCAACTGGTCGGGCAGTCTCATCTTCGCCACCCCTCAGCCTGAGAACGGGACCGTGGATGAGGTGCGGACCCTGTCGGGGGTCGAGGAGGCGGTGCCCTATGTCAAGCAGGTGGTGCAGACCAGGGGCGAGCAGATACCGGTGACAGGCCTACCGCCCACAGACTTCTTTCGCCTGCGGACCCATCATGGCGATCACCGCTTTGTCGAGAACGGACCGGGCCAGCCGCCCAGGGCCGAGGTGATCATCGACACCCTCTTTGCCAGGGCGCACGACCTGGGGTCAGGCGACCGATTGACCCTCTCCCTGCAGGGACAGGCCCGGAACCTGGAGGTGGTGGCCGTCAATGTCGAGATCATGGCCCACTTCTATGCCCCTCTCGATTACCTGCAGGAATGGTGGCAGGCCGCCGATATCGTCGCCCATCCTCCCAATGGCACCCTTCCATCCGATCCCATCACCGGAGTCTACCTCTCGGGAGATGTGGCCCGGCTACGGGAAGCCGAGCTGCCCCCCTACGTGGTGGAGGTGGTGGAGGCCAAGGAGTTCAAGCGACAGGTGGCCGACCTCATGGAGCTCTTCACCTTCTATGTCGATCTATTCTACCTCATCGGCGGGACCATGTGCCTGCTCATCATCGCCAACACCGCCACCCTGAACCTCCTGGAGCGGGAGACCGAACTGGCAACCCTCAAGACCCTGGGAGCCTCGGATCGTCAACTGGCGGGCATGGTGGCTCTGGAGAATCTCTTGCTGGGGACGCTGGCGGGCCTTGTAGGCATCATCCTGACCTTTCCGGTCACCGAATATCTACTGGGCAAGTTCACCGGCAGCCTCTTCTATGTGCCCCTGGCCATCCCGACCGGGCTCTGCCTGGCCTTCTTCGGTCTGGTCGTGCTTATGAGCATTCTGGCGACCCTGCCCGCCTACCTGCGCCTGCGCTCCTTCGACCTGGCCGATGCGGTACGGTCGGTTGAAAGGTGATAGGGCGGATTTTTGAGGGTTTTTCTCCTACCTGTCAACAGGTTCGTTAAATACATTATCGAATCTAGAGGATGACTTCCCGGTGATGGTATCATGGCATTTGATCGAGCCGATACGAACATGAATGTCCTCAGACGACCCATTTTGGGTCTGGCCATGCTTGGCGCGCTACTGGGCATTCTCCTTTTTTGTGTTTGCGATAAAAGCGATGGCGAACTCGTCGCCAGTTGGGAGATGGATGACGGCTCCGGTCAATCCGCCACCGATTCCAGCGGGAACGGCAATCACGCCCAGTTGGGATACTCGGGCGGTTCCGATACCACTGATCCGTCCTGGGTGGAAGGCATCGATACCAACGCTTTGAGCTTCGACGGCGAAGATTACGTCGTGACGCCGGTAGATATCGATCCCAGCGCCATACCGAACATGACTGCCTGTGCCTGGGTCAATATCCCTCACACCGCCGGTGAATACCAGGCGATCATCTCCAACGACGACGGTGGCTACGACCGGGCGATTATGATCCTTTCCGATGGTGAATACAAGCTTTTTGCCGGAAAAGCCATCGATACGAACATCGATTACAAGGTCGGGGCCTGGGAGTTCGTGGCGGCATACTGGTCATCCACCGAGATCAAATTCTATCGCAACGGCGTCGAGGTCTTCAGCACCGGAGGTGAGACCGTCGATTCGGGGGACGTTGCCTACATCGGTGCCGACCCGGACAAGGCATGGCTTTTCGAGGGCGTCATCGACGAGGTCGCCATCTGGGACAGCTTGCTTTCGGAAAGCGAAATGCTGGATCATTTCAATGCTACCCGGCCACCGGTCCACAATATCGATTCGGACGGATATCATCTTACGATCCAGGAGGCCATCGATAACGCGAATCCCGGCGATGCCCTGGAGATAACACAAGGCACCTACGCCGAGAATCTGACCGTGGATCGGGAGATCTGGATCCGGGACGCCTCGTTCATCCTGAATGGCACTCTGACTGTGAGCGGATCAGGCACATTGCACCTGGACAACGTCAGCATCGACATGGGCGAAGTGATCGTCGAGGCCGGCGGTCGGTTCTTCACTTCAGATAGTCCCGATACCCTCATTTCCGAGAACCTCTGGGTGGATGGTGACCTGCTTGTCAGTTCATCGTCCTGGATCATCAACAATACGTATGATGGCGAGTACGACATCCAGGTCAACGGGACCGGTGAGGTGTATCTTCAGGATGGCGGTACCGGACCGAGTGTTTTCAAGACCATCGATCCGAACCACCGATATGAGTTCAAGGTACTGGACGGAGCCGTGTTCGTTGTGGAGAACTCCACCATTCGCGACTCGGGGTGGGATGATGACCATCCCGGCCTGTGGGTGTATGCCGATAACGCCCATCTCTACAATGCCACCCTCACCCGGAACTATGTGGGTATCACCCTCGATTCCTCATCCGGCTCCCGGTTTGACCATCTCGAAGTCTTGGCCAACCATCATGGGATTCACCTCAACGATTCTTCGCCTGACATTATCGAAACAAATATCGATGATTCGGAGGTGGGTCTCGTGTTAAAGGGCAACTCCTCGCCCAGTATCACAAACTCGTCATTATCGAACATCACGATCAACGATTTTCAGATCGATGGTAACTCACATCCGGTGACTCTCAACACAACCTTTGACGAAGGCGCGGTATTGATAACGGATGATCAAAGCAACCTGACGATTGACTGGTTCCTCCATGTCATTGCAGAGACCGAGACCGGCACGAGAATATCCGATGCCCGGGTCTTGGCTGAGGATATCTTCGGCACCCTGATCTTCGATGGCAGGACCGACGTCACCGGGCAAGCCCTCTGGATACGATGCCACGAGAACACGTTGAACAGGACTGGGATTCTGACCAATTATAATCCCCACAATGTCAGTGCTAGGAAGGGAAACTCTATAGGGTGGGCATTACCCCAACCCATCATGGATCAAAGCAAGGAAGTGACCATCGTGGTCGATATAACCCTGCCAGAACTCCATGATGACAACTCACAACTTGCCGGCACCACCGGCGAACCGTTCTACTTCGAGACAGACGCCTCGGATAATTTTGCTGTTCAAACGGTTCATGTCAACTACAGATATACGGGCTACTCGGGCTGGACCAATCTCTCCATGTCCGGCACCGGCCCCTACAACCACACCCTGGCCTCTGTCCCCATTAATTTTACAGGCGATCTGGAGTATTACTTCTCGGCCATGGATGTGAACTCAAACTGGAATTCCTCAGTCCCGATCCAGGCCATTATATCCGACAATGACAAACCCACTTTCACATGGGCCTCCAGACCGACAGAGGCAACCACCGGCGATCCGGTCCTCGTCAGTTTGCAAGCCTGGGATAACATAGGTATCGATTACTTCAAGATAGACATTGACGGCTCTATCTTCGATATGGTCAGAGAGGGTGATCACTACAATTACACCATTGATATCCCTACGGATTCGTTGGCCAACATATCCTATTTTGTGACCTTCAACGACACCGCCGACAATCCAAACTCAACTGCCGGCACGACCTTAACGGTCACCGACAACGATGCTCCCATCCATACCTGGGTCTCCAGGCCCGTAAATAGCACTACCGGAGAGCAAGCACTCATCAGCGTGCGAGCCTGGGAAAATATTGGCATCGATTACTTCAAGATAGATATTGACGGTACATTGTATGATCTGGTCAGAGAGGGCGATCACTACAACCACACCATCGATATACCTGCCAATTCCACTGATGACATCTCCTACGCGGTCATCTTCAATGATACCGCCGATAATCCCGACTCAACTACCCAGACTGATATCACAGTCACCGATAACGATGCTCCCGCCCATGCCTGGAGCTCCAGGCCAACAGAAGCAACCACCGGAGAGCAGGCGCTTGTCAGCGTGCGAGCCTGGGACAATATTGGCATCGAATACGCCAGGATTGATCTCAACGGAACTCTGTATGACCTGGTTTTCGACGGGGATTACTACAACTACACAATCGATATCCCGACCAATAGCACCAACAACATCACCTATATGGTGTTGTTCAACGACACCGCCGATAATCCGGCGACCATACCCACCGACATAACTGTTACAGACAATGACAAACCCACCTACGAATGGAGCTCCCGGCCCACCAACGGAACGACCGGCGATCCGGTCCTCATCAGCTTGGAAGCCTGGGATAACATCAACATCAACTACTTCAAGATTGATATTGGCGGCTCTATCTTCGATATGGTAAAAAACGGCGACATTTACAGCTATATCCTCACCCTCCCGATGGACAGTTCAGATGATGTCATCTACTCCGTGATCCTCAACGATACGGCCAACAACCCCAACACCACCATGGCCACAACCATCACGGTGGTGGATGATGAACCGCCCTCGGTAACCGACACCTCGGTGGGAACGGTGACCACCGGGGATCTGTACAACATTACATCGGATGTGACCGACAACATCGCCCCTGACGGTGTCTGGTTGGAATACGAACTGGTCTCCAATGAAGGATACCGCGAAACCGACAACCTCACCATGTTGATCGGCTCATATTACCGTAAGCTGTTGATCTGGTCCAACGCCACCTGGCTCAACTACACCATACAGGCCAACGACACCTCTAACAACTGGAATCGAGCCAGCTACAACCGGCAGGTCATGGACAACGACATGCCGGAACCGATCTGGATTGCAAAACCTGAGACGGGGACCACCGGGGAGGGTGTTCCGGTCAGCCTCAGGGTCACTGACAACCGGGGCATCACCGATGCCTGGATCAAGATCGGTCAGGATCTGTACGATATGCAAAAGGATGGCAATATGTACAATCATACCCTCGACATTCCCATCGATAGCCTGGCTGACATATCATACAGTGTCGGCTTCAATGACTCCGCCGGTAATCTGAACATGACCGCCGTGATCCTCAAGGTGATCGATAATGATATACCTGAACTGGTCGTGGATGCCGGCCCGGGCAACGGCACCACCGGAGATCTTTTCCGGTTCAATGTCACCGCCTGGGACAATGTGGTCGTGGATACCGTATTCGTGAACTGGAGCCATGGTCTTCTGGGCGGCAATATATCCCTGGTTCTGAAAGAGGGGTTCTGGCAAGGTTGGGTAATTCTGGACCATGACCTGAGCGATCTTACCTACACGATACACATCAATGACACATCCGACAATCGAGCGCCCGCCGCAGTCGGTACTGCGAATGTGACCGACAATGACGAACCGACCTTTGAATGGCTGCTTAAGCCTGCCACCGGGACCACTGGAGAGTGGGTTCTTGTGAGTCTGAAAGCCACAGATAACATCGGACTGGCCAACTGCTCGATGGATATCGACGGAGTGCTCAAGGCTCTGACCAAAGAGGGCGATTACTACAACTTCACCATCGTCATCCCATCGAACAGCCTGGCGATCATTCACTATCGAGCCGATTTCAACGACACCGCAGGCAATGGTAACGTCACCACGACAACCAATCTCACGGTCTTGGACAACGATCTGCCTAATTACCTCAATGACCTGTCGGATACTCTCGGAACCCCCGGTTCTGATTTCTGTTTCGAGGCTCAGGCTCAGGACAATATAGGCATTGGTAGTATCAATGTTAACTATCAGTTCAACGATGATCTACCCGAGATCAAGAGCCTGTCGCGCAATGTCTTTTTCGCCGGGAGCGAAATGGTACCGGAAGACGCCCTGGTGCTCTACTATCAGTTGATCGTAGTGGATACCAGTGGCAACCAACTGACAGGTCCGAGAAAACATGTCATTGTCGTCAATGAGCCGGAGCCCGAGGCTGTGTCCGGCAAGATAGGGGTGATCGGTCATACCATACTGGATGACAACAACGATCCGGTGGTCGGGGCATTGGTCACCATCACCCTGGCCAATGGCTCCGAGGTGACGACGGTCACCGACGAAAGCGGCGAATTCAAGGCCGCCCTGCCCGAGGGTGACTACACCTACACCGTTGATAAACCCGGTATGGATCCCATTTCCGGAACCGGGACATCTATTGCGCCCAGAGCACAGAAAGATGATGATGACTCCGGGAATCTCTGGTTGGGAGTTGTTCTTCTTCTGATTGTTGGGGCAATCGGAGTGTTGCTCATGGTGGTGCGTCCCTGGGAGTCTGGTAAAGGGGATGATGATATGGTATCTGATGTCGTATCCGATGAGCCTGATGCTACTGACGATGAGGAGAAAGAGGAACCGGATCGTAACGAACAAGAAGAGGAAGATATCCCTCCGAAACCCGAAACCGACCAAAAGGACGATGACGATGGATAGATGATCAACAACGATCAGCAGATTTACCGGGGCTCAACAGATGAGAGGGGCCTGCAATAAGCCCCATGTTCAGGTCTACATTCAGCATTGACCTATCAGTTCGTCGATAATCCGGCTCTCCTCTGAGCTTACCCATGTTCAGGCCTACGTTCAGCACTGACCCTGATGCTATTGCAGGTGCCATGACCTGCGGCTGTTCCAGATAAGATAACGACCCTGTCACAATCATCACCCTGGAACAGCCAGCCTTTATCCAGCTCGCTTTCGATACAGATGAGATGACTTTGCCAGACGCGGAGTTCGACCACAGAGCCATGTATGGAATAAAGCTAGGGGTTACCGCAGGTAGCGCTACTGCTTTGGCCAGTGCTCCTCGGCCTAACCTAACTCAGGAAGATTGGATAGGGCTTGGAGTATTGCGGGTAAGTTGACTGATGCTCTCCTTGGCCAGCCTGGCCTGCCAAACCTCCCTGGAGGGGGTGATTTCGTCTGGAAGGTATGGGAGAGGGTGGGTGGTGTGGTGAGTGGTCTGTTATTATTATTATTATTATTACAAATCTTTCTTTCTTTCTTTCTTTCTTTCTTAAAATTGAGTTTGATGGGTGGAAACGTACTAAAAAAGAAAGTTTCGTTTGGAATCAAAAAATGGGAAAAAAGTGAAATAACGATCCGCATTGGTATCATAGGTCACCGATGCGCGATGTCCGAACTGTTGATCACCGGTGCTCATTTCAGTACCGAATCTACTTTTTCCCGGATTCTCTATTTAGTACCCAGAAGAGTCTGTACAGGCTTTTGAATATGTTAACTTGCCGTATTCATACTCCCCAACACAAAAACCCATCATCAACCCCACCGTGGTGGTGGAGGACGCCCAGTCCGTCAATTCTCCAGTCGAAATAAAGGGGTCTCCCAACAGTCACCCCCATCCCTCCTTCCCACGGCTACTTCCCAATCTTTCCATTTCCACAAACGCCTCCCAATGTTACTGGGGGATAGGCAGGCAGATCTACCACGCGCCGGGACGGGAATGGAGGTGAGCCGCTACCATGATGGTTATCTTGGAGATCACCGAAGAGGTCAACCAAGAGGCCGATGCCAAGGAAAGTGGACAAATGATCAAGTAAACCAGTCATTCATTGCAAGTACCCGGATTCACATGGAGCCAATGGTCGAGAAGCTGGGCGAGGCCGTAGACCCAAAAGAAGAAAATATCCTCATCGACCTGGGATCAACCGCAGTCCGGGCAGTCACAGCCCCGGGATTCGAATGAGACCCGCCTCTGCTCTGTCGTGTCCCGATCCCTCAGGGTCACGGTGCCGTCCTCCAGGGTCTGGTGATCGATGGTCATGCAAACCGGTATGCCGATCTCGTCGGCCCGGGCATAACGGCGGCCGATGGACCTGGAATCGTCGTAGTGGATATCCACCCCGGAGCGGCGAAGGTGGGCGCAGAATTCCCGGGCCTTCTCCGGCAGCCCATCCGATCTCTGGAGAGGGAACACGGCCAGTGGAAAGGGAGCTATCTCGTTGGGAGCCCTGAGTTTGGTGTAGGGTTGCCCCTCCTTCTCTCCCTGTTCGAAGGCATGGCTTAACATCGAGTAGACTATCCGGTCGATCCCGAAGGACGGTTCGATGACATGGGGTATGATCTCCACCGCCACCTCCCGGGTCTCGATGGTGAATTCATCGGGGGGCAGTTCGACCGGCTCCCCATCCTCTTCATTGGCAGGCAGGGTGAGCGAGCCATCGATGTCGGGTTCGGGTAGTGAGCCATCCTGTTCCATCTTCTCGAGGGTCGCCAGTATAGCCTTGGCCCTGGCCCTGAACCGCTTGCCGATGGCTCCCTTGTTGGGTATGATGGAACTTCGCTGCTCTGTTCTGTCCTTCGATGCCACCCGCATCGAATTTCCCGAGTGGGTTTCGTGGGCCTCCAGGTCATAGCAACCCCGGTCGGCCACTCCCACTACCTCGATCCAGCCCAGCGAGGTCCTGGCCTCGCCGTCCCAGCAATCGGCGGCATAGTGAGCCATCTCGCTCTTCAGGTGCTGGCGGAAGCGTACCCGCCCGGGGTCGAGTCCGACCTTGATCAGGAACTGGTAGGCGCGACCCAGATGATAGCCCACGAGTTCGTTGACGATGATACCCTGGTCCACGGCCTCGCCCAGGGCCATCTCCACACCCTCGCTGTCGGGCTCGTTGTCAGGGTCGCTCCCGGGGTCGCTGTTGGGCACCAGCCTTACCTTCAGGTCGGCGACCTCGTCGAAGCGGGGCGTGTTCTTCTCGTCAGGCAGGACAAAGAACTCCACCTCGGCATGGGTGAACTCCCTGAGTCGGATAAGGCCCTGCCTGGGGGCTATCTCGTTGCGAAACGACCTTCCCACCTGGGCCACCCCGAAGGGGAGCTTGCCCCGGGCCTGGCGCAGCAGCTCGGGAAAGGCGACGAATATCGATTGGGCGGTCTCGGGTCGCAGGTAGACCGGACGACCCTGGCCGGCACCCAGATCTGAGCGGAACATCAGGTTGAACGGGCGGCATTTTCCCAGGTCGCCTCCACAGGCCGGGCATTTCACCTCGTTGGTCTCGATGGCGCGGTCCAGCTCGTCCAGCTTCAAGGCGTCGGGATTAGGTACCACCCCTTCCAGCAGTTGATCTGCCCGGTGGGCTTTAGAACACCCTTCGCAGAGGGCCAGGGCATCGTCGAACTCCAATAGGTGACCCGAGGCCTTGAAGACCTTCTCGGGAGCCAGTAACGGGGCGTCGATCTCCAGATACCCCTCACCGGCGATGTAATGGGTTCGCCAGAGTCGTTCGATATTACGTTTCAATCGCGCCCCGACCGGTCCGTACTCGAACAGTCCGGCGACACCGCCGTATATCTCGTAGGCCGGGCTGAATATCCCGCGCCGGCGGGCCAGGGCCAAAAGCTCGTCATGGTCCACGGTATTCTCACTACTCGCTGCTTTATCCCGGATTCCCTATTCGGTATCCAGAATGGCCTGTATCAGATCCCGGTTGTAGATCATCCCCATCAGCCGGGCGGTGGCGGCAACCAGGGGCAACTGGCCAAAATCGTGCTTGCGCATGATGTGCGCCGCCTTGCCTGCCGGGGTCTTGCTGTAGGCCTTGATAACATCCTCTGTCATTATCTTGTGGGTGGGCAATTTCGGCATCTTGAACACGGCCTCGGCATGGAACACCTGCATGATGTTGCGCAACCCCTCCCAGGTCCAGTCATCCTCGTCGCTGCCCATCCCGTACTCGCTGATGACGGTCTGCTCCTTGATCTTGGCGCTGTTGAACACATCCCGGTCGGTGAGTATCCCCACCAGCCGCCCATTGTCGTCGAGCACCGGCAGGGCCCGGGCATTGGACAGGTGCATTATCCTCAGGACCGCGGCCAGGGGCGTATCTCTATGGATGGGGGTACAGGGCCGTTTGATGAACTCCTCGACACTGCGCGGTTCGTTATATTCCTCCAGGGCCCGTAGCATGTCCGAGGGGGTGACGATACCCACCAGCCTGCCATGCTCGATGACCGGGATACGGTTGATGCGTTGTTCCACGAACCTGATCGCCGCGGTCTTGACCGAGGTATAGCGGGTGACCGTGATAAGATCGGTGGACATCAGCATGGCCAACTGCTCTTCGGCCGGGTTGTTGAAGATGTCCTTGCGTGTGACGATGCCTACCAGTTCGCCGGTATCCTTCTTCACCACAGGAAGGCCCGATATGTTGTGCTCCAACATCTTGGTCAGGGCCTCTTGGCGGCTGCCCGGCGCGGTTACGGTGATGACGTTCCTGGTCATTATCTGTTTGACCCGCATGGTTCGATTCCTCCTTTGTAAGCCACCGTCAACCGGCATCGGCAATCTGGGGCCAGGAGCTTGTCAAGTGGCCGTGAGCCCGAGCCGTTCCAGACCGTCAGCCTGGCGGGCTTTGCCACCATGAACGGGTAGCCTGGCTCTTTATTTAACCATTTAGGGGCAGGTCCGACAAGCAGTTCCATCAACCCCTTCTCCCTCAGAACCGGCCATAGTCGCGCGGCCGATCTCAGCTCGTTCAACAGGCTTGCTGGCCCCAGCATGGAGTTGTCGGTCCCAAGGCCCACAGGTATGCCCAGCTCCATCAATATCGGCGCCGATGCCGGTCGCAGGCCGAAACGCAGGTTGGAACTCGGACAGAGGGCCACGGCCGTTCCCTGCCGGGCGATCAGTTCCAGGTCCTCCCTGGTGGCCGCCCCGAGATGGACCAGCAGGTGGGGCTTCAGTTCCATTATCCGGTCCATGGGTTCCCGGACCGCCTCCGAGGCATGCAGGGCCACGAGCTTGTTGGCCCGATGGGCCTCTGCCGCCCATTCCAACGGAAGGCCCTCGGGGAGGTCACGCAGCGCCGACAGCCCCAGTCCGTCGCAGGAGGCCACCAGTTCCCTCAGCTCCCGGGTCGAGGCTTCCAACAAAGCTTCTGATGAGGCTTCCAACGAGGATCCCAGGGAGTACGGCCGGCCCAGTATGACGGGCGTTGGTCGAACGTCTGCGACATCCTCGGGGGTCGGGGATCCCAGGGCTTCATGTAGCAGGTCGACTCCTTCGACCCCACCTTCGCGAAAATCGACAAAGGTGTCGCATCCCTCCCGGGCCACCTCGTCGATGCCCCGGGCCATACCTTCGATGAGCTCCTTTCGTCCGGAATCAGCCAGCCACCGGTGTTTGAGGCCTCCGGGCCCGACAACGGACGCGATATCCAGGGGGGCGCCCTCTTCTTGCAATCGCGTTCTGAAAGCCCTGTCGCCCAGGTGGGTATGGTAGTTGACCAGACAGGGCAGGATCACTCCCCAGACACTGACCGGGGTCGATGTGGGTGGCGCTCCGCGACCTGAGGCGGTGACGATCCCCAGCTCGTCCCACGAGACCCAACCGCTGATGAACTCGCTTTCGATCCCGTCCCAGAGCCAGCCGGCAGCCGTTCCCGGATAACCGGCGGAATGGTCGGTTGGTTCACCGGGAGGCTCGGTACCATCATGAGGCTCAGCGCCTACATCGGTGGATGTTCCGGGTCTCGTCACCGACGATGGACCCATGCTTCCACCTCCGATCCTATTTCAGGGCGTCGGCGATGACCCTGGCCACCGAGAAGCGGGTCTGGATCCCCTCGATGGTGTCCGAACAGGCCAGCTCATCGCAATCCCGCAATCGGTTCAGGGCGTCCTCGATGAATAGTCCGTGGATGGCCACGGCAAAGACCGTCTCGGCCCCCTGCTCCTTGAGTCCCACCGTCGCGGTACCGATGGTGCCGCCGGTGGAGATGATATCATCCAGGATCAACACCCGGCTGCCTTTCACTTCCATCTCGCCCAGATGGAGCTTGACGGTCCGGCCGTCGATACGCTCCTTCTGGAGCACGGCATATTCGCAGCCCAGAACATCGGCCGCGTTCCTGGCCAGCTCGCGAGCCCCCTCGTCGGGCGCGACCACGATGGTGGGTCCCAGGCCGGCGGCATAACGCACCGCCTCGGGCACAGCGGTCACCTCCACGGTATCGATCCCGAAATGGTCTACGATGGAGGGTTCGTGAAGGTCCACGGTGATGACCTTATCGCAGGCACCGCCCACGGCCTTGGCCACCGCTCGGGCCGATATGGGCTCTCCGGGATTGAATATCTTGTCCTGGCGAGCATAGCCCATGTAGGGGATGACGCAGGTGAGCGATTCGGCACCCGCCTCCCGGGCCGCGTCAAGCACCAGCAGCAGTTCCACGACCTTTACCGAAGGATAGGTGTTCTGCACCACCACCACGTCCTTGCCTTTGATCGGTTGAAGGATGCGCACATACCGCTCGCCATCGGGAAAGTGTTTGGAGATGACGCCGCAGAATTCCATGTTCAGCTCGCCGGCCAGGGCCGTACCCAGCCGCTGGGAGGTGGACCCGCTCACAACATGCATGGGAAGGTCAAGGGAGGTGGGGCATTAACGGGTTTTGGCGATGGAGGGGCGAGGTGCGAGCCAGTGAGGGATGAGAGAGGGACAAGGAAGAATAGAAAGGAAGGAAGGAGAGGTAGAGAGGTATCAAATCAAAAGGCCCTTGCGCCACTCGTGATATGTCAGCCCGGGGATATGGCATCCGCCTGCACGTTCCCACCCGCATGTTCCTGCTGCGCCTGTTCTTACTAGAGGGCCTCTTCCAGCCACTTTTGCGCCTCGGCATACGATTCCAGGGAGCCGATGTCGTACCAGACACCGCGATGGGGATGGCCGATGACGGCGGCCTGCTCGATGCGCCAGATAAGGAAATTGCCCAGGGCGTCGCGATCATGGCCGGTGGCCAGATAGGCTACCAGGGCCGAGACCCCGGTGGGAGACAGGAGCCACAGGGCGGTTGCGGCCAGTGTCGAGGGCGGGTTTTGTGGCTTTTCCTTGAAACCATCGATGTAACCCCGGCTGTCCAGGCTGGCGATGCCGTAAAGGCGGGCCAATCCGATATCCCCGACATCGTAGAGACCGATGACATCCAGGCCGGTGGCGTAGTAGGCCTCGACCTGGGGTACCAGGGAGAAATCGTAGAGGTTGTCCGAGCCCAGGATGAGCAACGGCCCTTCCAGTTCCTTTGACAGTACCAGCTCGCCCAGGGCGCCCAGGGAACCCGGTTTCTGACCCTCCTTCAGGGCCGGCTCCACGATCAGCCTGAGCTTGGCCTTGAGCGGACCGTCATAGGTCGACAGAAAGGTGGCGAACTGGTCGGCAAAGGCCTTGTTCACCAGAAGAAAGACCCGCTCCAGTCGGTCGTTCAGGGGTTCCAGTTTGTCCAGAACATAGGCCAGCATGGGCCGTCCCGCCAGGGGCAGCAGTTGTTTTGGGGTCTTTTCGGTCAGAGGCCACATCCGTTTGGCAAAGCCGCCGGCCAGGATGACGCCGTCGATAAGATGGTCCTCGGCCATGGATCCGTCCTCCCGAACCGCTCACAGGGTGATCTTGCCGTTCTTGAGCAACTGTTCCAGCGACTCATCGGCGGCCTTGTCCAGGGCCCTCTTGTTGGTCACCTTGTCCCGGATCCTCGTATTGTGCACACGGATCGTCTGGCGCTGTTCCATTCTCTCGGAGCGCTGGGTCTTGCGGATGGATTGCATGGTTCCCCGCAGCTCCATCGCGCGCTCGTGATTGTGGTCGGCCTTCTTGCGGGTTTCCAGGAACTCCTTGTGCTTCTTGTCGGCCTCGGAACCGATGTGGGAGATGCCAAAGTAGGTCTCTTTCTCCTTGGCGCGCAGGACATCCAGCTTGTTGGAGTAATCGACCACCTGCTGATGCTCGCTGTCGGCATTCTTGAAGAGTTCGTCGATGGACGAGTTCAGGCTGTTGATCTCCTTGACCAGCTCGGTCTGGGAGGCCTCCTCCAGCTCCAGGACTTTCAGCTCGCCATGAAGGCGTTTGAGCCTCTCGAGCAGGGACCGTTCATCCTCCAGGGAGAGATTGGTGGTCTGCTGGTGCAGGTCCAGGTCCTTGGCCTTCTTGCGCAGCTCTGTGGCGGTGAGCTCGCCCTTGCGGCTCAGTCCCTTGGCCCGTTCCTGTTTGTGGGAGATGAGCTGGCGGGCCCGTTGCTGCAGGACATTGCGCCTCTCCCGGTGCTCCTTGAGCTGGGCGATAAGCTTCTGTCGCTCTTCTTTCAACTGCCTTAACACATCGAACTGCTCTTTCTTGCGGCTATTCAGTTCGTCTCTTTCCTCACGCAGGGCTGCGGCCTGGGTGTTGAACTCGGTACGCTTTGTAACGAAGTTCTGATAGCGTTCTTCTGCGTTCTGCAGGGCTTTGCGGGCATCTCGGGGTTCGAGTTTTTTTGGCTCTGGGGGGGTCGAAGGCTCATCGGCCATGGTTACCCACCACCGTTTCGGCAATTTGGGCTGCGGTGGCCCCGGCAACGAAACCGGCGTCGATATTGACCACCAACAGGGGCGTGCAAGATTGAAGCATACCATATAAAGCTGCCTCTCCCCGGCCACCCAGACCATAGCCGGTGGAGACCGGCAGACCGATGACCGGACGGTCGATGAGTCCGGCCACCACGGTCGGTAGGGCCCCCTCCCGCCCGGCGGCCACGATAACGACCCTGGCATCCCAATCGAGGAGCTCCTCCAGGGGCTCGCGGAGTCGGTGGAGCCCGGCCACTCCGCAGTCCAGGGCCATCCGGGTCCGACAGCCCAGGGCCTCGGCCGTGAGCTGGGCCTCCCTGGCCACCGGGTGGTCCGAGGTACCCGCGGTCAGGATGGCCACCTTGCCCCTGGTCACCGGTAGCTTGAAGCCGGGGGCGGTGGCGGTCCCGAAGCGGGCCGCTTCGTCATATCGCCATTCGGTATCAAAGGGCAAGGAGGCGGACAGCGCCTTGACCCGTTCCTTTTTCAGACGGGTGACCATGGCGCGGCCGCAACCCGCAAGAAGGCCCAGAACGGCCTCTTGGAGCTGGGCTTCGGTCTTGGCCTCGGCCAGGACCACTTCGGGGGTACCGGTACGTTGGGAGCGCGAGAGATCGAGGCACGACCAGCGTTGACGCTTCAAATACTCATCGTCGCTGTCGGCCTGGTTCGCACTCACAGCCAGCCAGCCTCCCTGAAGGCCGTATCGAGAGTATCGAGAACCGGCCCGATAGGGCTCTCGAAGGGTTTGCCGGTGACCTTCGCGTGGGCCGCCAGGTAACGTTGGGCAGCCTCGACCTTCACCTCGTCGATGAGGGTCGGTGGGTCGCCGTCACCCTTGAAGCCCTGATCGGTGAGCCAGGTTCGCACATAGTCCTTGTCCAGCTTCCGGGGAGGTTTGCCGGCCTCGAACCGCTCGGGATAGGTATCGGCCAGCCAGTAACGGGAGCTGTCGGGAGTGTTCACCTCGTCCATCAGGACGATCCGTTCGTCGATGAGGCCGAACTCGTACTTGGTGTCCACGAAGATGAGGCCCTGACGAGCCGCCAGCTCGGCGCCCCGGAGGTAGAGTCGCATGGAGATGTCGGCTATCCGCTCGTAGAGTTCCTCGCTGACCAGTCCCCGGCTGTAGAGCTCGGTCGGCGCCACCGATTCGTCATGGGCGCCCTGTTCGGCCTTGGTGGAGGGGGTGAGGATGGGCTCGTCGAACCGCTGGTCCTGACGCAGCCCCTCGGGCAGGACATTGCCGCAGAAGTCACGCTCGCCCCGGGCATAGGCGGTCCAGGCCGAGGTGGGACTGGTGCCGGTGAGGTAGCCTCGTACCACCATCTCCACCGGTATGGGTTCACATTCCTTCACCAGCCACAGGTTGGGGTGAGGTGTGGATACCAGGTGATTGGGGCAGATATCGGCGGTCCGGTCGAACCAGAACCGGGCGATGGAGTTGAGCAGGGCGCCCTTGAAAGGGACCGTGCCCAGGACCCGGTCGAAGGCCGAGATGCGGTCGGTCGTGACGATGGCCATGTGGTCCCTGGGGATACCACCCTTGGCTTCCGGGTCGGGGCGGTAGACGTCCCTGACCTTGCCTTGATAGAGCCGACCCGCGCCATCGAAGGCGGTGGCCCGAAGGGTGTGAGGTATCTGGGTGTGAATGTCATGGAGCGTTAACATGGGAAAACCAACACTACGAGTTCATAAAAGATAGGGGTATTTCAAATCCCGCGTTCTGACGTAAAACAAATATTGGCAAAAAGCTGCCTAGCCCCCCCTGTTAGGGTATCGGGGCCCTTCGGTGATGCGCTCGGGGCAGGCCTTGTTGCGGGAGCAATGGTCGCATTTGCCCTTGCGGTTGTGGTTGCGGTGGGCATCGTCGTCCTCCTTCAGGATGGCGTTCATCTCGGCTAGCTTGTCGAGCACGGTCTCGCGCAGGAGCTGCCCCCTTTCGGAACAGGCCCAGTCGATCTGATGGGGTTCGGTGTCGAAGCCGTACTTGATATGGCCGTAGGGCGGCGGATCGCCCCGCTCCTCCTCGACCAGCAGGCAATAGGCGCCCAGTTGCAGGATGTGGCTGAAGAAGGGGGCCTTGGGCTTTCGCCCGGTCTTCACCTCCACCGGGACATGCTTGCCGTCCAGGTTCTCGATATAATCGGGGCGGCCGCAGAGGTTGTAGGCGCGCGAGGCCAGGACCGGGGAGGTCTCGTTGTCGTCGACATTCTCCAGCAGGCCGTCCACGCCATACTTCTCCCTTAACTCCTCGATGAGCTCGGTGGAGACCAGCAGACGATAGAGCAGGAATGCCGAGCCGAAGAGCCACAACAGACCCACGATGAGCAGCATCATTCCCCATTCAGGGAAGAAGAAATACTGGACAAGGGCGAAGATGACCACCACCAGGGTCCCTATCAGAAGAGCCAGCAGGGTATTGGAGACCTCCCGGGAGCGCTTCTCCTCATGGACCAGTGTCTTCAGGGACTCTCCCAGGTCACGGTGAGCCTTCAGACCCTCTTCGATCTCTTCACCTGTGGCGTCAACGCCCCGAACCGAAAGCCACCAGCTCAGGGGGCAATAGCCATAGCGTTCCACATCGGAGGCTGAGATCATCCCGTCGTGCATGATTCCACTGGAAAGAGGGGGGTTGGCCCAAATTGTTTTGTTGGGTATAGGTTATGATGCTTTATAAAGCGGCCCCATGAGTAAATATAAGGATATCGGGGTATTTCAAATCCCGCGCTCTGGCGTAAAACAATTATAGGTGTATGCAAAGAGAGAGACAACGTATCGCGCGTCCGACCCCGGAGGCCATCACCAACGCCGACCTTCAAGACCAAGACCTGCCCGAACTGCCTGACCAGCCTGCCGGAAGATTTCACCATGTGCGGCCACTGCGGGACCCGCCTGAACGACGGGGAGGCCGAGGTGGACCCCATGAACCGGGACCCTGCCGGAGCCATTCGCATGTTGATAGGCCCCGGATTCGCGACTCCCCAGCCCCATACCGAAGATACCGAGCTCGAGGAGCTGGAGCCGCTCCGGACCCCGGTCAAGACGGTCAAGAAAAAGAAGCTCATCCGCAAGAAGGGGGCCGTCAAGAAGCGAAGGACAAGACCGTCAGTCGATCTTGGCGACCATCGCGACCGCCGCGTTCTTGGCGACCTCCCTCAAAACCAGTCGAGGCAGGGTCAGATGGGACATCCCCATCCAGGTTCCCAACCTGTTGAGGCCCAGTTCAAGGTCTGCGTATCCTGTGGCACGAGGATGAGGGTCCAGGACCAGTTCTGCGGGAAATGCGGGAATCCTTTGCCGACGCCCGGCCCGGTCATCCCCAACTGCCAGCGTTGCGGCACCCGGGGGAGCGAGGGTCAGAGGTTCTGCGGCCAATGCGGCTGTCCGTTCTGAATGCCCGTTGTGACTGTCCGTTGTGATACTGATACGTCACACCTTTTTGGATTTTTACCGCGGCTTGGACTCCGGTCTCACTTCACGGCACAGTTTGGTTTTGGAACAGTACAGCGGATGTCAGGGTATGTGTGTCGCCGTCGGTATCGTTGGAGGCCGGGTCGGTAGACCAGGGGCTGCGGTCGCGCTGAGGATTGCCGGATCGTTTGGTGGAGGAGGGGCGGGGTTC
>CAYSUX010000024.1:0-18498 GCA_964434315.1 uncultured archaeon | reverse complement strand
GACCGCTCCATTGGGCGCTGTTGAACTGACTCTGGACCATATCGACCGAGCTTCCCCGACGATCGCCCAGGCTGGCATTGGCCGGTTTGTTATTGGGTCTGGAATCCTCGAGCAGATAGAAGATCTTGACCCATTCGACACTCACAGTCTCGACCGGTGAGCTGGATTCCACTATGATGCGATAGGGCTCGCCAAGCTCGGGCTCCAGGGGATAGGTCTGGGGGCGGGAGATGGGAACGCCTTCGATGACCTCGATCAATATCGAGGTGGAATGCTCTCCGCAATCGCTGGAAATGACCGTGAAGTTGACCTGGTGGATACCCTTTCGCGAGCCTTTGATGACCCAGGTGAAATCGACATGGACCGGTGCCCCACCGGCCGTACCTTCCACCTCCGAGATCACCTCCACAGCAGGCCGGGACATATTCTCCAGTCCCGGTGGTAGCTCGATGTACGCGGCCACGTCATGGGCCCATAGGGGATAGCAACATCCTCCGAAGAAGAGTGCCGAGACCGTCACTTCTATCTGGCCCCCCACTCCCTGGGTACTGGGAACTGCCGAGGCTTCCACACGGTCGAATGTAGCCAGATCGTCTCCCCTCACGGATGGTGATACCAGGAGGCCAATACCCAACACAGCCAGTAGAAGTGTCGATAAGATCGACCGCAAGTTCATGTTCGTTCCTCCTTCAGTATCTTGGTGGAAATGATACGATGGTAGCCATAACGGATAGTAAGACCTGCGATCAAACCCAATACTGCAACGACCGTGATACGTAAGAACCAGCTCTCTGTTGTTCCCACCGTGATACTCTCCAGTGGGGTGGTGCGGGTGTTGCCGGCCATATCGGTAGCTCTGATCTGGTATTCCACCCTGGTATTGCGATCCTGGCCAGGTATCTGTCCCGCATAGGTACCTCCACCAATTGGGAACATACTGATCTCTTGCCAGAAACCATTTTCGATACGAAATATCAGTACCACCTCGGCCATGGCCTGTATACCGTCGTCCGCTACAGTAGCCTTGATCGTAAGAGGGTCCAGAAGGTTCCATCTTCTGGGCTCCAGGGTGACGCTCTGAACCATTGGGGAAACCCGATCTTCCCATTCCTGTTCGACCGTGTAAGACCGATCCAACATATAGCTATCGCGATTTGAGAAACCCAGGTAATCTATTTCGACAGTTATCTCGCGTTCGGGATCGCGCAGAAGGTCGATCTGATAGATACCGTCTTCTGTTGTTCTATTGATCTGTGGCCCATCCAGGCCCATCAGTTCGATCTCGGCCGGGATCGGGTTGCCATTCAGAAGGGCCGATATCGAAAAACGATGGAATACCTGCAAATCCAAACTCCAGTTCAATTCATCCAGCACATGGTCGAAAGCAGGATAGGATGAATCCACATCGGTCAGTGTAAGAGAGAAGGATACATCATATCGACCAGTGATGTTGAAAAAACGGGAGCCATTGAGCAGTTCCAATTCAAGGGCTGCAGGAGCCTCATAGACCCAGAGTTTTTCAAGAGTTGCCTTCTCCAGAATCATCTCCGCTGTCTGATTGGGATAGAAGTTCACCTGGGAAATTATCCCATCCTCAAGGTAGAAGCTGGGGGATGTGCCATTGATATTGGCTCTCCAGAGAGCTTGTTGAGGACGTGTTCCTTCCGGATCAATACCCAGCCGGATCAATTCAAGGCTTGCGTTCTGATTGATGGTTGTGCGGTTTAAAGTGCTATTCACGATCCGCGCCTTCGATTGGCCATACAACATCAAAGAAATGATCTCGCCTTCCTCAAAGAAAAGGTTTGTCTCGTTCTTCAAGGACAACTGGCTCACAATAGACCGATGAAGTATCAGAGTGGCATGACTGGCTGCGGTGAGGCTGCTATTCAGGTGAAGGTTGGTGGCCGTGAACCTGGCTGACGATTGGAGCCCGGCCGGGGCCTTGGGGTCGGGAGTACCGACGGAGATGGCTTCCTTGGCCGTGGTGTCGGTGATGGTCACCTGGGCCATATCACCTACCGAGAGTCCGTGGTGGATGACGGAATCCGAGATATCCGCCTTGTTGATGACCTCGATCTCGATAAGGCCGGCCAGAACCTCCACACCCTTTAGTATGAATGTGCCAGCCACAGGCTTGAAGACCGGATAATGCTCGGCGTTCTTCAGATTCACGGTGGAATCCCTTAACTCGATCTTGCCTCTTTGTTGGATCGAGGCCCAGTACCAGCGACCGAGAAGGTCATCGAACTCGTTCAGGTTCAGGTTACCCACAAGTTTCGAGTCCCTTACATCCCAGACCGCATCGCCTTCCAGAAGGATGATCCCGGCGATCACAGGTGTGTTGACGATGTCATCGGGATTGGGTACCGGAGGTAGATCGGCAAAAAAATCGGAATCGTAGACTATCAAACGCGAGTGGTCGAACAGATCGAAAAAGGGCACCGTGGTGTTTGTGGGCTGAGGATAGAAATGGGCCTTTGAATCCTGTTCCAGACGCAACATCGCCTGATCTCTCAAGACCACTGGTATCACATCCCCGGCCAAGGGTCCAGGGTAGACCTCCAGCACTCCGGCGACCACCATCAAACGACCTTCACCGGAGATGCGAAGCAGGCCGTTGACGGTTAGTTTACAATCCAGGACAACGACCGTTGCCTCCTTGCGGATGGTCAGATTGGCGATCTCGATATCCCCGGTCAGTTCCACACGTGTATCGCCTCCCACCACCAGGTCCTGACCAGGTTCAGCGGTTTGGGTTCCCTCCACAGAGAGGGCGGTCAGGAGACAACACAGGAGCACGCCGAAAAGGCCGAGCCCGACAACCGTGTTCGACCGTTTCAACTGGGTAGCCTCAAGCGCGATATGACGACCGCTACAAGTACACAGGCCGCTGTCAGAACCAGACCGGGCGCCACATCGTCATCAGTGTCTTGGCTATCGCCTTTTCCCTCGATCCCCAACAGGGCTACCAGATCGGCAAAGCCATTGATTACAACGGTAACCTCCAACAGGCTATCCGTTTTCGGATGGTCGAATTCGACGGTGGTTCCATCCCTTGTCTCACCATCTCCCAGTTTCATCTGGACCGTGGGGGTCAGGCTGCCGCCGGAGGTGGGGTCGGTTGTCGTGACCACTGCCTTGACCTTGCCACCGGTGGTAGTGACCTGCAGGTCAAGTTCGGGAGTCTTGGTCCCGGGATAGGCCTTGGTGGGGTGGTTGAGCACAAATGCCGGATCTCCGAACAATTGCATGACGTAGGGATCGGAATCTTCCTGATCGCTGCTGTCATTGCGGAAGGTCTCATATCCTTCCCATTTTGCCGCGGCATAAGCAGGACCTAGGGGTTGGGGCGTCGATGTGATGTTCTGCCAGGTGTAGACCTGAGTGGCGGCACATGGTCCGTATGGGGCTTTCTCGGAGTAGCAGATAGACTGGCGAGCGACATTACCCACATAGGCTGCGGCGCCCATGTCCAGGTTGGCCACCGGCAGATGGTCACCGGCGTCACCCCATCGTGCGTGGGTTCCAAGGTTGCAACCGACCACTGAGACTACAGTTGGAATGGTGAAGGAGTGCTCGCGGATCTTATCGGCTTCAATGGTGTAGAAAGTACCGGTGTCCTTGTCGGTCTTGCCTTTGTCGATGCGGTAGTACAGGGTTCCACCGGGACTGGTCCCATGGACGTTAACAAGCACCAGACTGCTGTTGACGCTCATCTCCAGCATGGTGGTGGTGGTCGGGTTGGTGTCGTTATAGACACTGGCGTTGCGAGACACGATATAGGTGGTGTTGAAACCACCGGCGAGGGCAGCCGTCTTCATCTCACCGGCAGGGGGCCAGGGAACGTCCGCCGACCAGGGCGGGCCACCGGGATCGGGCTGGTTGATGCGATGTCCATCTATGACCAGCGCCTCATCGAAAATATCCTCATTTTCAGCCGTGGACCAAGCGCCTCCTGGCAGGAACCGGTCATAGTGGCCAATCCTAACCAGATAGTTCGAGAGCAATTCAAAGGTGCTGGTCACAAGGCGTCCCACCCCAATATCCTCTTCCTGGTAGATCGACCAGTTCCAATCCGGGTCTAGAATGGCGTATGGTCCCTGACTGGGAGCATAATGTTGACTGGCGTTCCAATATTTCCACTGGACATGGTAGTCCAGATAGTAATCCGGCACTGCCAGGCCATCACCCACGATGGCTAGATAGGAAGGTTCATGATCCATATCCTGCATGAAGACTGCGGCAGCCATTACATCCTGTCTCACCAGCTTCCAGGCCGGTTCGGCCTTGGCGTAATTGGCGGCATCTTCGGAGGTCCCAGAGCCGAAAGCCTTGAGGGCGTCCACATCCACAGTGTAATCGTTGGTCACAATGATGGCCTTGCGCTGGGCGGCCAGGATGCCGGCGGCGGGTGAGAGGCCGGGATAGAGCAGCTCGGCAGATGAATCGACATCGGTGGGATTGGTCAGGACGATGTAGTCGCAAAGGATACCCTTGCTCTGGTAGACCTGGAGTTGGAAACGCCAGACATCCTCGCGGGATCCCAGGCTCATCACTCCTTCGACGCCTGTGGGTGCTGTGTCCACACCGACCAAGATCGCCTCGGTGGTACCCAGGGTCGTCAGGACTGTGGCATCGGGATCGATGAGCAGGGGAGCCTTCAGGAAGCTGGCCAGGGGAGTCGCCCACAGCGCGGTCTCGTAATCATTGGCGATCACCACCAGTTCGGCTTTGGTCCAGTACTCCCGGGCAATGGCGTCCATGGCCGATGAAGCCGACGTGCCCCAGTCACCGATATCGTTGACCGTCGCCCCATCAGCCAGAGGACTTGCGTCGCCCGTGGCATTGAGGAACAGTAGAGGCTGGCTGACATGACGTTGGATCTGCACCGGAACCAGAGCCAAAGCGGCCTGATGGGCCCATGCTTCACCATTGATTCGCACTTGCAGGAAGACCTGAGGAGCCTGTAGTTGATTGTCATAATCCCAGAAATCAGGGGCCAGCCAATCTCCCACTACGATCTTTTCATCCGAGGCCAAAGCCCCGGCCGGCAGAAGAGCCATGCCGAAAAACAACGCCAGGCTCACATAGGAAAAAACCGATTTGAAGCAGGCAACCTTGTTGGTTTGGCATAACGATGAGTTATGTTGCATTATATCACACCCAGTCGTAGAGACAGACAAGGAGTGAACTCACCTATAAAAAAATTAAGAGAAAATTATGGGAACCTGACCGGAACATTGAATCACATTTTTAACCAACCTGAATGGTACGAGTCCGACCATGGACCTCACTCCCGTTGCCGAGGCCCTCATCCTGGGGCTGATAGTCAACTTCGCCTGTGTCGGGGTCTGCCTGCCCATCCTGGTCCCCCTCATAATGGAACGGGACCGGGGGTGGCGCAGGGGGCTGGCCACGGCTGGGCTCTTCTCGCTGGGGCGGCTGGTGGTCTACATGAGCCTGGGACTGGGGCTGCTGGCCCTGGGGCAGAAGCTGGCCGACGAGCCTGACCCCTCCTTCACCCGACCGGCGATCATCGTGGCCGGGCTGGCATTGATGGTCTACGGGGGTTGGACCATCGCCAACAAGGGCGGTGGTTCGGGTTGTGCAGACCAGATCACCGATGAAGAAACACACCCCGGGGGCAGCGCGACCTGCGCCGGTCTGGCCGCCAGGGTGGTCAGCCATGTCACCAGCGGCAGAGGGATGTCGGCCATCTTCTTTGGCGCGGTCGTCGGCTCACTGCTCTGCCCGCCCCTCTGGGTGGCCCTGGCCGGGGCGGTTCTGACCCTGGACCTGACGGTGATGATCCTGTCGGTCCTGGCCTTCTGGGCCGGCTCCTCGGTCTCCATCCTGGCCGTGGGCCTGGCCTCGGGTCACCTGGCCCCCCGGTGTGAGGCCCGGACCGGCCGGAGACAGCTCAGGGATATCGCCGCGGTCATGCTGATAATGATGGGGCTGATGTATCTGGCCAATGGTTTGACCGGATAAGCCGACCGCCGACCATAATCGAGTCGTTGATGTTGGTTTCATTTCATAGTTTCGCAGCCATCGCCACCGAAAACAACCCATTTCATCATGTATCACTGTTGAAACAAAGAACCCGAACATGGATGATCGATACCAGTAGCTGCTGCCCATATATTGATTTGGCAATACACATATATATGTGAACAGTGTACCTCAACATACGCCGCATGCCAGCTCGAAATGGTTTCCATGGACATGACTCGTTGTGTAGCCGACAACGGAACGCCGTCACGCCTGAATTGACTCCACGGTGGTGGGGTGTGATAAGGGGGGTGCATGGCACGAGCCCGGGCCAGTGCGGGAGGTTGTACTATGACCACACCACACAAAACCTTCGTAAGCTACTATCACGATGATGATCAAGGCTACAAGGAGAAATTTGAATCCCTCTGTGAGAACGTCGTGGTATCAAAATCTGTCAATGATGGAGATATGGATTCTGGTTTACAAATCGAGAATGTCAGACAGCTTATCAGGGATAACTATCTTAGGGATAGTACTGTGACTGTCGTATTGGTTGGAAAAAGAACTTGGCAGAAAAAACATGTAGATTGGGAAATCGGTTCCAGTATTCGAAATAGTCGAAATAATCCTAGATCTGGTTTGATTGGGATAATTCTTCCGACCTATCCGGGGTATTATAAAAATGAGTACGATCTCCATACGATACCCCCCAGGTTGTACTATAATCTAAAATGTGAATATGCTGAGATATACAGATGGACTACAAATCGAAATACTATTAAGACAAGGATCCATAATGCCTTCAATCGTAGGAAGCGAATTGATCCTGATAATTCATACACAAATTTCGCTCGGGATCGATCTGGTGAAAGATGGTATTATTAATGCTCTTCATAATACATTCGAGAATGGACGTGGAACTGACCTGGAAGGGCTAATTCACCATTCGGATCGGGATCAGTATGCTTTCAAGGAGTATGTCGGGTGCCTTCAAGAGAATGGAATTCAGATCAGCATGAGCAGGAAAGGAAATCCATACGAGAACGCCTAAGCAGAGAGTTTTATCAAGACGATCAAGACCGAGGAGGTCTACATGAATGAATCCGAAACCTGCCAAGACGCACTGGAAAATATCGGTCCTTTCATCGAGGACATCTACAACTGTAAGAGATTGCACTCGGCCCTGGAATACAGACCTCCCATGGAGTTTCAACAGGAGATGGGATCAATATCGAAGCTTAACTACGTGTCTACTCAAAGGGGTTCACTCCAGGATGAGGATCACAGGTTCATTCTTGATACTTGAAACCTCATGATCATTATACATTATTTAAATTTATATAGGCAGGCTTTTATAAACCCTCGCAAATTATTATAGGAGATTGTTCCAATCTCAGGGTACTCATGACAATTGAAAACGGACCGACCTGGCCCAGCTTAGAGCAGACCTTGAAGATCGAGAAACTTCTGCTGTTAAACTAAAACCTCAGTGGAGGCACGAGCTTCAGCTTGAACTTGCAGACCTGGAGTATCGCACCGGAGATATCAAGGCCGCCCTCAACCACTTTGAACTGGTTAAAAATGAAAGTGATGACTCAGATAACATCGCCAGTGCAATGCTCGGATTGGGTCGCATCGCCTACACTCAGAGTAAGTGGGATGATAGCGAGGACCTTGTCAGGCAAGCCCTTGATTTCGCTTCCAAACGTGAAAGCAAAACTGGTATGTTGACTTTGCGGGCCATGCTACGCTACCGTCGCGGTATGTATGAAGCTTGTATTCAAGATGCAAAGAAAGTTATTCAAATATCTCCCGAATCATTTGAAGCTGGACTCGCTCATTCCTCAATAGGTATTGTTCATAACGCTTATAAGCAGGATTCAGAAGCTCAGGCACATTGGACGCAGGCGCTTGCTTTGGCTATAGCTCTAAAATCACCTGAACTGGCTGTGCGGGTTCACAACAACAAAGGTGCTTTCTATTACGACAGAAAACAATACGAAACCGCGAAACACCACTTTAAACAAGCTATTGATATAGCAATATCTGCAAACTTTGAAATATACCTTGGCTTTCCTTATCTAAACCAAGCTGGAAATTATTTGGCTACTGATGAAAAAGACAATGCTTTGAAAGCTTTGGAGGAAGCAAAGCTACTATTTGAGAAAGTTGGAAATGTCATGATGCTTGGTGCTGTCAATATTGAACTGGGTCGAATGCATCGCCAGAGTCGTAACCACAAGAAAGCTCAGACTCATCTTGCCCGGGCACTAGAATTATGCCGGGATGGTGGAGCTCATCGATTTCTAGTGTTTACTTACAGAGAACTCGGGATTCTTCATAGCGATCAACGCTTATGGTCAGACGCCATATTATATTTTAAACTGGCATTGGAACTTGCCATGATATTAAAAGATCAAGTTCAGCAAGTTGATATTGAACGTTATTTGAATGAGTGCATCGAGAAGAGGGATAGTACAGCCTAGGATTGTAATTCTACATCAAATGTTATTGAAGTCACAATTGGATGTTCGGCTGAATAATCCCAACCAGTTACTTTATATTCATCAGGATAACTATTTAAAACAATAATATCGTTGATATCGATTTGAGTGCCTTCGCCGGTTGTACCTAAATGAGTCACATTGAACTTTATCTTCGGGACATCTGGATTCTGAGGATCATAATCCCAGCCATTTACTTCGTACCGGTCTGGATAACTATTTAGTATTATTATTTCATTGAGGTTGATGGTGGTTGCCATATTAAGTACCCCCTGTGAAAAGGGGGATGGCCCCTATATATGTGTTTCCCACAGTTAGTATATATATGAACGCAGTGTGTCACGAGAAATCTTAAAAAAAACGCATTTTATGTAATAACATAAGTTTATCATATATATAAAGAATTGAAGTTTTGGTTCTTGATCCAATGGTTCCTCCAACTCCAAAACCTGAACATCGTGACAAACCCCGAGCCGCAAAACAGGTTCTCATCACCATCAATAAAGCCGGTCTTGATGAGTGGAATCGCTTCGAGGAGTACTGCAAGGAATACAACATCAACAAGAGCGGCCTCATGCGACAGCTCGTGCACAACTTCCTTATGGAGAATGTCAAGAGCGACGACCCAAGCGCCGTTGTTGCGGGGAACATATTCGATTGATTTGTTAAATTTCATATTCCACGAAGAACTCTTTTTCCTCTTCCCCCTACCAGGATTGTAAGGGCCTCACGAAAGCCACATAGTGTCAGCAATCCATGCCGCCGACCGCGTGCTTGGCCTCGGGTCACCAGGCCCGCCCGCTGCTATGCCGAAGCCGGACCTCGCCCGCGGCAGCCGCCGCCAGAGCTACCACGCATACGGCAGCCGCCTGCCACGGTCGTTACCAAAGGGGAGTGGCTTATGGCGTTCTTGTGACCTTTTCCCACACCTTTGCGTCCCACACCTTGGAAATAAGCCACAGTAGGATCATCACGGCCACGCTGAGCGTAACTGCCATCGTCCAGGGAACCATGAGGCGTTGGTTACCCATATCCACATACACCTTGGAAGGAACGATGCACAGCAGATACATCATGACCCAGTACCGCAGGGGCTTGCGACCCAGGTATTCCACTTCTTTCAAATTGATATGTATGATGGATCGCTCGACCAGCAGGAGCAGGGCGTAGCATATGAGCAGGGAGAGCGCCATGAAGGCCGGAGTGGCCGTGAGCTTCTCGGCCGGAGCCACCAGAAGGGTGAAGGGCAGCAGGGCAGCCACAAGGACGATCAGCCGGAGATTGTTTCGATGGAGATAGCGACCCTGAAGGCTCTGTCGGCCAATGTAGAGCCCCACCAGCATGACGGGGAGGTAGAATGGAGCCGCGGCATATCCTCCCAGGTAGTATCCTGACATGTGTTCTTCCAGTCCCCGGCCCAGCAGTATGGCGTAGATCAGGGTCAGGGCTGCCGTGATGCCGACCGGGACCGACCAATGACCTCTGGCCAGGACTGCGCAGGCCAGGAAGAGAAGGGCACTGAGCATGACCTCGTCCATCTGGAACCAGCCCCGGGAGGAATATGGTGAAAGAATGATGGCAACCAGGGCCAGCTTCGCGAAACGCCTACCGAGGTCCCGCAACCTCCGGTCTTGGGGCCTCTCCTTGTTGGCTTTCAGATAGTGGGCCAATGAGAGGCCGCTGGCGAAGAGGAAGAGAGGTAGCACCACATCGCCGAGATGGAATGTGTTGGGAACGTTGTGGAGCAACGGGTCAGGCAGGTCCTCGGCGAACCTCAGGGTGAGGGTGAAGAAGACCATGGCGAGGATGGCCAGACCACGTAACACATCGATGGCCGGGTCCCGTTCCTGCTCCATCATTACCTGCCGGTCGAGGATACACTCCAGTCAGATCAGCTTCAACTGATGAAAAGTTGCATCCCCGATTCGGCTGCCAGATCAAGGAACGTGGCGGCGCCGACGACCTTCACGCCATCGATGAGCTTCTCTTTCGGGAGGTTCATCAGCTCCATGGAGGTTGAGCAGCCGTACAGGTGTACACCAAGCTCTTTAGCCTGTTCTATGAGTTCTTCGAACTGGGGCACCTTCTTCTTTCGCATCAGGGAGCGCATCATACCCGTGAACGGGGCCATCAGGCCCGGTAATTTTGGCTTGTATCCCTTCTTCAGGAGCTTGAGGCCAAAGAAGGTGAAGAATATATGAACTTCCATGCCCATGGCGCCGCCGGTAGTGCCCATGATAAAGGGCATCATGGCCTTGTCGAACTTGTCGGAGGCGACGACCATGGCGAACTTATTGGCTCTTGATCCATCTTCAGTCATGGTATCATCTCATTTGTCAGTAGCCATCCATTATCCGGTCTTTTTGATGTAGAATATGAATTGCCCAGTTTCTTCCTGGTTTTCGAGTAGCTCATTCCCGGTCCTACGACACCAGGCAGGCACATCATCGGTCGATCCCGGATCATCCGCAATGAGTTTAAGCACATTTCCAGGTTCGATCGTCTTGATCTGTTGCGCGAGCTTGACGATCGGCATGGGGCAAGGAAGCCCTGTGGCATCAAATTCTTTATCGGCGTTCATATCGATATCTCCATTCGGCGCGATTCATGGTATCTAAACTGATTGGCCTCCCCGCAAGCACGGGGAGACCGTTTTCGGGGGTGTGTTATGTTCAAGTTGATTCTGTCTCGTAGTCTCCGCTGCCCGTGAACCCATGTCCTCCGTCGCTCCAGCTCTCGAAGCCCCATTTCAGGGCGATGGCGTCCAGACCGTTGAGATTCAGCAGGGCCGTGATCTGGCTGGCGGTGTGGCCGGAATAACAGACCACAACGATCTGCCGGTCATCGGGCAACAGGCTAAAGTTCTCGGTGGTGAAGACACTGCGGAAGCCGATGTTCACCGCACCCTGGATATGACCGGCCTCGTAGTCGGCCAGACCCCGGATGTCCAGGATGAAGGGATCGTTGCCCTCATCCCCGTCGGTCAGGGTGGCATTGAGGTTGGTGGCCTTGATGACCACCTTGGGGGCCGCCAGATAATCGTCGGCAGTGGCGTTGATGTCCTCCACCAGGCGTCCCGAGGGTCCCTCGGTAACCGGTGATTCATTGGTCTGGGTCTCCAGCGTACCATTGAGCCGATCATTGGAGGCGTTGAAGGCCTTGCCGCCCTCGGCCCAGCCCTCGAAGCCCCATTTCAGGGCGATGGCGTCGAAACCGGCGACACTGAGTAGAGCCGTGGTCTGACTGGCGGTGTGGCCGGTGTAGCAGACCACCACGATCTGCTGGTCATCGGGCAGTTGGGCCAGATTTGGTTCCTGGAATACGGTGGTGAATGGTATGTTCACCGAGCCGTTGATGTGGGCGTTGTCGAAGTCGGTCGTGCCCCGGATGTCCAGGATGAACGGGTCGTTGCCCTCGTCGCCGTCATTGAGGGTACCATTCAGGCTGGCAGCGCTCACGGCCGCCGGCTTGCCCAGCGCCAGATAGTCATCGGCGGCCACCCGCAGATCGTATCCCGGGACCACCTCATAGTTACCCGAGCCGCCGAAGGCCTTACCGCCGTCGCTCCAGGATTCGAAGCCCCACTTCAACGCCAGGGCGTCCAGGCCGTTGAGATTCAGCAGGGCCGTGATCTGGCTGGCGGTGTGGCCGGTGTAGCAGACCACCACGATCTGCCGGTCGTCGGGCAGGAGGGTGAAGTTCTCCTGGGTGAAGACGCTGCGGAAACCGATGTTGATCGCACCGGGGACGTGGCCGTTCAGATAGTCGGCCGCACCCCGGATGTCCAGGATGAACGGGTCGTTGCCCTCATCCCCGTCGTTCAGGGTGGTGTTGAGAGCCGAGGCGGTGATGACCACCTTGGGGGCCGCCAGGTATTCATCAGCGGCCTCTTCGATGACGTCCCATTGGGCCACGGTGGCCTCGTCCTCGGGGAGGTTGGGCGCAGTTTCCAGGGTCCCGTTCAGCCGATGATTGGAGGCGTTGAAGGCCTTGCCGCCCTCGCTCCAGCCCTCGAAGCCCCACTTCAGGGCGGTGGCGTCGTAGCCGGCCGCGCCCAGCAGGGCCGTGGTCTGGCTGGCGGTGTGGCCGGTGTAGCAGACCACCACGATCTGGTTGTCATCGGGCAGGAGCGCGAGGTTGTCGGGCTCGAATACCTCCTTGAAGGGGACGTTCATTGAACCCTCGATATGGCCGTCGAGCCAGGCCGAGGTGGCCCGGATGTCCAGGATGAACGGGTCGTTGGTACTGTTGCCGTCACCCAGCGTGGCGTTGAGGGCCGCAGCGGACATGGCGGCGGGCTTGCCCAGCGCCAGATAGTCATCGGCGGCCATGCGCAGGTCGTTCTCCAGGGGGTATCCGGCGGCGCCGGTGAAGGCCTTGCCGCCTTCGCTCCAGCTCTCGAAGCCGAACTTCAACGCCAGGGCGTCCAAACCGTTGAGGTTGAGCAGGGCCGTCGTCTGACTGGCGGTGTGGCCGGTGTAACAGACCACCACGATCTGACGGTCATCGGGCAGCCTGGAGAAGTTCTCGGGAGTGAAGACGTTGCGGAAGCCGATGTTCACCGCGCCGGGGATGTGGCCGGCCAGGTAGCTGGTCCCACTCCGGATGTCCAGGATGAACGGGTCGTTGGAAGCGTTACCGTCGTTGAGGGTGGCGTTGAGGTTGGTGGCCGTGATGACCACCTTGGGAGCCGCCAGATAATCGTCGGCGGCCTCGGTCACCGAGCTGACATAAAGGTTCGGGGTGGACAGGTCCGGGGCCGGGTTGACGGTCGTCTCCAGGGTACCGTTCAGACGGCTGGCCGGGTCAAAGGCCTTGCCGCCCTCGCTCCAGCCTTCGAAACCCCACTTCAGCGGCACCGCGTCATAACCGGCGAGGTTGAGCAGGGCCGTCGTCTGGCTGGCGGTATGTCCGGTGTAGCAGACCACCACGATCTGGTTGTCATCGGGCAGGAGCGCGAGGTTGTCGGGCTCGAACACCTCTTTGAAGGGGACGTTGACACTATTCCCTATTCGCCCGGCCAGGTAGCTGGACCCGCTCCGTATATCCAGAAGGAAGGGATCGTTGGTATCATTGCCATCCTGCAGATTCGCATACAAAGCGGACGCTGACATGGCGGCCGGCTTGCCCAGAGCCAGATAATCGTCGGACATCGCCCTGAGGTCGTATCCGCCCTCTATCTCGTAGTTACCCGAGCCGGTGAAGGCCTTGCCGCCGTCGCCCCAGGACTCAAAGCCCCATTTCAGGGCTAAAGCGTCGAAGCCGTTGAGGTTCAGCAGGGCCGTGGTCTGGCTGGCGGTGTGGCCGGTGTAGCAGACCACCACGATCTGGTTGTCGTCGGGCAGCAGGTCGAAGTTGGTGGCGTTGAAGACCTTGGTAAAGCCGATGTTGACCGCGCCGGGGATGTGCCCGGCGGTATAGTCGGCTCCGCCCCGGATGTCGAGGATGAAGGGATCGTTATCGCTGTCGCCGTCGTTCAACGTGTCGTTGAGGACCGTGGCCTTGATGACCACTCCCGGGGCTGCCAGGTAGTTGTTGGCGGCCTCGGTAATGGAGGCGGCCAGCAATGGTTCGTTGCCCACCGGGTCGGCGGTGTTGAGGGTGGTTTCCAGCTCCCCGTCGATCCGGTCGTTGGTGGCGTTGAAGGCCTTGCCGCCCGGTGACCAGCTCTCGAAGCCGAACTTCAGGGCGATGGCGTCGTAGCCGACGACGTTGAGCAGGGCCGTCGTCTGGCTGGCCGTGTGCCCGGTGTAACATACCACCACGATCTGGTTGTCATCGGGCAGCAGGTCCAGGTTCTCGGGCTCGAAGACCTCTTTGAAGGGAACGTTGACCGCGCCGGGGACATGACCCACCAGCCAGGCCTCGTAGCTGCGGATGTCCAGAATGAACGGGTCGTTGCCCTCGTCGCCGTCGAACAGGGTGGCGTTGAGGCTGGAAGCCGTCACCACGACCTTGGGGGCTGCCAGATAGCCATCGGCCGCCTCCCGCAGGTTGTGACCTCCGACCGTCGGGTGGTTACCCGGACCGGTGAAGGCCTTACCGCCGTCGCCCCAGGATTCGAAGCCCCATTTCAGGGCCAGGGCGTCGAAGCCGTTGAGGTTGAGCAGGGCCGTCGTCTGGCTGGCCGTGTGTCCGGTGTAGCATACCACCACGATCTGACGGTCATCGGGCAGCAGGGCGAAGTTGGCTTCGGTGAAGACGCTGGTGAAGCCGATGTTGACCGCGCCGGGGATGTGCCCGGCGGTGTAATCACCGCTGCCACGGATGTCGAGGATGAACGGATCGTTGCCGGTGTCGCCATCATTCAGCGTGTTATTGAGGGTCGTGGCCTTGATGATCACCTGGGGCGCACGGATGTAATCGCCGGCCGCCTCGGTCACGTCCATTACGTAGAGGGGGTTGGCATCCACCTGGGAGGCCGTGTTGACCGTGGTCTCAAGCGCTCCGTTCAACCTGTCCCTGGAGGCGTTGAAAGCCTTGCCGCCAGGCGCCCAGGATTCGAAACCGAACTTCAGGGCGATGGCGTCGTAGCCCGCGACGTTGAGCAGGGCCGTCGTCTGACTCGCCGTGTGTCCGGTGTAGCAGACCACCACGATGGAATTGTCATCGGGCAGGAGGTCCAGGTTGTCAAAGACCTGGGTGAAGGGGATGTTCACCGAGTCCTCGATGTGGGTCAGGTTGAAATCAGAGGGATTGCGGATATCCAGAATGAACGGGTCGTTGCCGGCATCGCCGTCGGTCAGGGTGGTGTTGAGGGCTGAGGCGGTGATGACCACCTTGGGCGAGCCAAGGTAATCGTCGGCCACCTCCTGAAGGTTGTGGCCGGCGTAGATGAGCTCGTAGTCCCCGGGGCCGGTGAAGGCGTGACCACCGTCGCTCCATGACTCGAAGCCCCACTTCAGCGCAATGGCCTCGAAGCCCGCCAGATTGAGCAGGGCCGTGGTCTGACTGGCGGTATGCCCGGTGTAGCAGACCACCACGATCTGCTTCTGGGCAGGGATGGTGGCGATGTTCTCGGCGGTGAAGACCTCCCGGAAGGGGATATTTACCGCGCCATTGATGTGGCCGGCCTCGTAGTCGGTGGCGCCTCGGATATCCAGGATGAAGGGGTTGGTGGACGTGAAACCGTCATTGAGGATACCAAGAAGGGTCTCGGCGGTGATGACCACCTTGGGGGCGGTCAGATAATCCGTGGCCGCCTCGGGTACGCTATCGATCCATACCTCGGGAGCCTGACCGGCTGCCGGCAGGTAACCGGGTCCGATGGCCAGGGAGTAGTCATGGGCGTCGTTTGCGGGATCGAAGGCCTTGCCGCCCTCGCTCCAGCCCTCGAAACCCCACTTCAGCGCGATGGCGTCGTAGCCGGCCAGATTGAGCAGGGCCGTGGCCTGGCTGGCGGTGTGACCGGTGTAGCAGACCACCACGATCTGACGGTCATCGGGTAGGAATGCCAGGGTCTCGGGGGCCAGCACCTGACCAAAGGCCACGTTGACCGCGTCCTTGATGTGGCTGGCGGCGAAGTTCCCGGCGCTCCGGATGTCCAGGATGAAAGGATCGTTACCCTCATCACCGTCGTAGAGCAGACCGTGCAGGGCCGCGGCGGACATGGCCGGCGCCTTTCCGGCCCCTAGGTAGTCGTTGGCCAGGATGACCGGGCTGCGTTGCAGAGCCCCGTTCAGGCGACTGGCCGGGGTGAAGGCCTTGCCGCCCTCGCTCCAGCCCTCAAAGCCCCACTTCAGGGCGATGGCATCGTAACCGTTGAGGTTGAGCAGGGCCGCGGTCTGACTGGCGGTGTGGCCGGTGTAGCAGACCACCACGATCTGACGGTCCAGGGGCAGGGTGGCCAGGCCGGGGGTCAGCACATCGGGCCAGGGCAGGTTGTGGGCCGTGGGGATGTGGCTGACATTGTAGGTGTCGGAGGCCCGGATGTCCAGTACGTATGGATCATTGGTGTCATTGGTGTCATTGGTATCGGTCAGCAGGGTCCGCAGGCTGGCGGCGCTGGTGGCCGGGGCCTTGTTGCTGTCGAGGTAATCCTCGGCGGCGGCGGCCAGTTTGTTGGTGTGCTCCCCCTCCACCGGCTCGGGTTCGGGCTCGGGCTCGTCATAGGTACACGAGCCGTCGTCGCTGGTCGCTTCGGGGTTGTAATTGTTGGCGGTGGGGTCGGTGCAGCCGTAGAACGGTTCGGCGTCATAGGGGGATGAACCATCGTCGCGGGTCGCGTCGGGGTTGTAATTGTTGGCCGCGGGATCTGTGCAGCCAAAGACATCGCCGCAACGGCTGTCAGGGAAGGTTCCGGGCTCGCTGCCGGTGACCAGCTCGTAATCGGCCGTGGCCGTGAAAGCATGCCCACCGTCGCTCCAGGACTCGAAACCGAACTTCAGCGCGATGGCATCGTAGCCGGCGACGTTGAGCAGGGCCGTGGTCTGGCTGGCGGTGTGGCCGGTGTAGCAGACCACGACGATCTGATCGTCCTCGGGGAGCAGCGAGAGATTCTCGGGGGTGAAGACATTGCGATAAGGGATATTGACCGCGCCGGGGATGTGACCTCGCAAGTAGTCATCCAGCGCGCGGATGTCCAGGATGAAGGGATCGTTGGCGTCGTTACCGTCGTTGAGCAGGGTCTCCAGACCGGATGCAGTGGTCACGACCCGGGGCGCCTCCAGATAGGCGGTGCTGTCCTGGTATATAGGTACAGCGCCAAGAGCATTCTTCCAGGGATCGAAGGCCTTGGCTCCGCCATAGGTCCAGTTCCAGGAGACAAAACCCCATTTGAGAGCCGTGGCGTCATAACCGTTGAGGTTCAACAGGGCGGTGATCTGACTGGCGGTGTGGCCGGTATAGCAGATGACCACGATCTGCCGGTCAACTGGTAGATAGACCCGGTTATCGTCGGTGAAAACCGTGGTAAAGGGAAGGTTGATACTTCCCTGAACATGGGCGGTCCCGTAATCTGCCAGACTGCGGATATCCAGCATGAAAGGATCGTTACCGGTATCGCCATCCTCCAGATTGGTATGCAGGGCCGTGGCGCTCATGGCCGGAGCCTTGCCGGCAGCCAGGGAGGCGTCGGCGGCCGGGGCCACTTCACCTTTTGGGGCTGTGGGTTTACCTGTGACCTCCACCGGAGTGAGGGCTACATCGGAAACTTCGTAATGGTTGGTGCCGGTAGCGGGATCGAAGGCCGAACCGGAACCCATTGGCGACCAGGCGGCGTAGCCCCATTTCAGGGCGATGGCATCGTATCCATCGGTGTTGAGCAGGGCGGTGATCTGGCTGGCGGTGTGGCCGGAGTAGCAGACCACGACGATCTGCTTGTCGGTGGGTAGCAGGGCCAGATTATCAGTCTCGAAGACCTCCCGGTAGGGGAGGTTGACGGCGCCCTCGATGTGGGAATCGGTAAAATCGTCTCCCGACCTGATATCGAGGATGAAGGGATCATCAGTGCTGTCCCCGTCATTCAGCTCGTCATACAGATCCGGGGCAGTCATCACTACCTTGGGAGCCTTCAGGTATTCCTGGGTTGCCGTGAGCACCTTGGACCCGGTGACCTCAGGCTCATCATCAGAATCATTGGATACTGCTGAGAAGACAATGGCCAAAAGAAGAATCGCGATAATAGCGCCTGCGATAAGCTTGTCGTTTTCGTTCATATTAATTCCTCCTTAGAAAGCTGTGAACCTCTCGGTACGTTCGTTCCATTTCACGAATATGTACCATATAAACATCACCAGCAGCATTATCAGGATACTGCCGGAATAACCAAATGTATCGGGCAAGAAGTTCGCTGTCTGCATGCCGGCCGGCAGCGCCTCGAGCAGGGGCGGTTTGATATACTCGGCTGTCAGAGGCAAGGATATCACCAAACCGACCAGGGAAAGCCAGAGTTTCACATGGCCCTCGCCGGCTCGCCAAGTGGAACCGACGGTACAGCCCCCGGCAATGGTCATACCAAAGCCGAAGATAACTCCCCCCAGCAGAGCCGGGAACCAGT
>CAYSUX010000023.1:0-19171 GCA_964434315.1 uncultured archaeon | reverse complement strand
TTAGTCAGTCACTCAGGCTCAGGGCTCAGGGCTCAGGCAAAGCCTTTATTATCTCGCAGTCGTGAGTTAAACCATGGGGAACCAGGTCTCACCTCAGCCCCGGGGAACAACGGTATCGAGTCCTCTGAAGGTTGTGACCTTCCTGGTAGCCGGAGTGTTGTTGCTGGGATGTCTCGCTGGGCTGGCCGACGAGGATGACCTACCCGGATCGAGGCCCACGACCGGAACCGCGACGCGGCAGATGGGAGGGGAGTTGGCCAGGGACCAGGACTCCGGGCAGCCTCAGGGTCGCTCCGGCGAGGCCCAGTGGGGTTTCTATGTCTACATGGCCGCCGATAACTCCCTGTGGGACGAGGCCAAGCTGGACCTCAATGAGATGATGCGCATCGGTTCGAGGCCGGGAAAGCTGGAGATCGTGACCCTGACCGACTACCAGTTGCAATCGGGTGAGAAGGACAAGGCCGGCATCGAGAACGGTACGACACGAGCCTACCATGTCCTGCGCAATGAGCTGGAGCAGACCCCCCTTTCCGAGCTTGACGGCGAATGGAGCGACGAGGTCGACATGGGTCAGGGAGAGTCCCTTTCGACCTTCCTTGACTGGGCCATCGATTCCTACCCGGCCAGGAACAAGGTCCTGGTCATCTGGGACCATGGCAAAGGCTGGAAGAAGGTGGCCGAGGACAGCGGCGGCTCCCACCTGACCATGCCCGAGATACGGGAGGCCCTGGACCGGGTCGGCGCCCAATTCTCGATAATCGGTTTCGACGCCTGCCTGATGGCCCAGACCGAGATAATCCACACCCTGAGCCCATACACCCAATACGTCCTGGGTTCCCAGGCCTACGAGCCCTCCTTTGGCTGGACCTACGATCACATGCTGGGTAGCCTGTTGCGGGATATCGACACTGTGGGGAACGACACAGTGGCCCAGCGGCTGGTGAACAGCTATGTGGAGTCCTACCGCAATCAATCAAAGAGCTCGGGATACTCGGTCACCTACTCGGCCATCGAAGTCCAGGCCTATATGGGTCTGGAGTCGGCCATTCACGATATGGCAAGCCTGCTCGGGAACCTGAGCTGGTTCTACTCCGCTTCCATCAAGGAGGCCCGGGACGGGACCCAGACATATCAGGACAATCATTTCCTGGACCTCTATCATTTCACCCAACGGATCGCCCAGCGGATACCCCTGCCCCAGGTCAAGGCAAAGGCCATGGCGGTCCAGCAGGCCCTGGAGCTGGCCGTGGTGGCCGAGGACCACTGGAATATGCCGAACCGGGACGATGTGTCCGATTCCCATGGTCTTTCCATCTATTTCCCTCCCAGCTCTGTGCGGGGGGACTACTATGACCTGACCTTCACCCTGAACTCATCCTGGCCCGGATTCCTCGATGATTTCCTTCACCCACACCTTCCCGACGGGAGCTTCTCCAGCGAGACCACACCGCTGGACCTGAACAATGATTCGTTCCCGGAAACACTGGGATGGTGGGTCAACTTCACGCTCGATCAGCCCATCGGGCACCTCACTGTCCAGTTGCTGGATTCCCGGGCCCACCTCATCGACATCGTCGATATCGACCTGAACGTCACAGGCCGGAACATCACCGGTGAGACCTTCGAGGTCCCGTTATCCGGTGAATACACGATACAGTACCTGCTATTCGACCATGAGGGCTACCTGGCCCAGCAGGTGAACCAGGGCCCCTTCGAGCTGGACCTGCGCCTGCCCGATCTGAGATTCACCGGCCTGGGGCTCAGATACCTGGGTCAACCGGTGGAAGGCGTTCTGGACGGGGACAATGTATCGCTGTGGGCTCAGGTCGTCAACCAGGGTACCATCGCCTCGGAGCCCTACTGGCTGAACATCACAGCCAACGGCATCCAGGTCCACAGTGAGTTCCTCGATAGTCTCCAGCCGAACATCATGAATCTAGTCCAGGCCGAGTGGAGTCCGGACACCACCGGCGGGTACCTGCTAAACGCGACGGTCGAGATGGGCACAGGCAAGCCCGAAGCCAACCCCCTTGACAACCATCTCGAGAGGACCGTGGAGGTCTTTCCCGCAAATCCCACCCCCTTCTCACCCGAGCTTACCATCAGCCGGCTCGCGGGCCTGAGCCTGCTGGACGATGACACCGGCTTCACGCCGGCGATCTTGCGGGTGACCATCACCAATCCGTCCACCAATCCCTTCGACCTGATCGAGCTGGTGGGTGAAGCCCCTCCAGGTTGGGAGGTCGATACGCCCGGGCCCAGCTTCCTGATCGGGGGTGGGAGTGTCTCCGTGAATGTTACGGTGAGAGTCCCGCTTCGCACCGTATCGGGCTCGTACCAGGTGGAGTTGACCGGGGTGGCCAGGGACGGGACCCTGGGACTTCCGGCCAGTTTGATGGTCGCCGTACCCGGCTACACCGGTGCCGAGCTGTCGATAGTCGGCCTGCCTCAACTCTCCCCCGGCGGGAGCGGACAGGTGATGATATCGGTGACCAACATCGGGAACCTGCCGGCCACCTTCGTGCTGAACAAGGAGCTGCCGGGGGCCATCACCGGCTCGCTGCCCGACGCCCTGCTGGAGGTGGGACCTTTCGAGACCCGGAACACGACCCTGACCCTGGAGATAGCCGACAATCTGGCGCTCGGGGTGTACCGTTTGCGCCTGTTCATCACCGACCCGCTGAGCAAGGAGGAACTCGTAGGATTGGACCAGGACCTTCTGGTGACCGAAGGGGATGCTGCTGAAGATAACCCGGCCCTGTCGGCCCTTGCCGTGATCCTGGCCCTCTCCATCGCCGCGGCCTTCATGCTTTCCCTGATCGCCCGCTCCCGGGAGAGCCATCGATGAGCTGATGGACCAGATCGTTCGTTCGTACCGATAGTTCGCACCGAAAGTTTGTAGATAATTGGTAGACCGTTCGTATCTATCTTCGCATGGGCCACTGCCTGGGATCCGTTGCCTGAGAGACTTTGGTTATCTTTGTCCAAGGTCCTTTGATCGAGGCCCTTTGATCGAGGCCCTTTGCCAGGGATACTTTGTTTACATTACGAGGTCATTTGTTCGAGACCCCTTGCCTGAGACCCTTGTCCAGTCCCGGATCCGATCCGATCTGCCTACGGTCTGCGGCCGCCTGCCGCCTGCGGCTCTACTTTTATAAACCAGCAACACTATCTATTATCAATGAGCATTAAGGAGAACCGGGTCAGTGTACCGGCTGTAGTGATCGCCGGTACCCTGCTGATGACCCTGTGTTTGCCCTTGCTGGTCGGTGGCGACCCCTCGACTCCCCGGGACGCCTGTCCGGAATGGCTGACCGGCGAGAACCCCGAGGACCCCGGCATCCCTGGAACACCGTTGCCATGGTGGGAGACCACCACCCGGGACCTGGACCGCAACCATATCGAGGACTCCCTGGAGGTCCATCCAGGACCCTATCGGGGCCTGTTCCTGAACTACGATCGCTATCCCGGCCAGCTTCACCAGCAGGCCCTGGAGATGCTCGGATTGGATGTGAAGTTCGTGGACGGTGGCGTCAACACCATCCTTGTCGGGCAGGCCACCCAAACCCAGGTTACCGCCGCCATCGCGCTACCCCATGTCATCTTCGTGGAAGAGGAGAAGCTATTCTACCCCAACCTGGACATTTCCGTTTCCGCCATCAAGGTGAAGCCCTCGGCCACCTACAGCCCGGTGGCCTGGGACGATGATCTGGATGGCTCGGGCGTCAACATCGCGATCCTGGATACCGGGGTTGACGACCAGCATGAGTTCCTGGACGGCTCCTATATCGCCGGACGGGACTTCTACGATATGTTCGATCCAGGGGATGGCAGCGCCAATCCCGACGACCGCCACGGCCACGGCACCCATGTGGCCTCCACGGCCCTGGGTGACGACCCTGATGACATCCACGACGGTGTCGCTCCCCGGGCTCGCCTGGTAGACATCAAGATGATGACCGATGTGGGCACCGGGGGCTATATCATGCAGGCTCTCAACTGGACCCTGGAACACAAGGATGACGACTGGGAGGACGACGGTCCGGCCAACAACGGTATCCAGATAGCCTCCATGTCAGTGGGTGACGGCAGCAACTCCGATGGCTCCGACACTATCTCCATGAAGGCCAACGAGCTGGCCCAGAATGGTATCGTGATGATCGCCGCCGTGGGCAACGATGGTCAACATCAGATCCCGGCTCCGGCCGCCGGTGACAAGGTCATCTCGGTGGCCAACATGGACGATGTCGATTCCATCTCCCGGGATGATGATACCATCAACCAGGATTCGTCCAACAGCGGGCCCAGGCTGGATGACGGTGACGGTGATACCTGGGATGAGCTCAAGCCCGATATCTCGGCACCCGGCACGGACATCGTGGCCGCCCGGGGGGGGAGCTTTACTGCCACTGGTACCGCGACCATGACCGGGACCTCCATGGCCACTCCTCATGTGGCCGGCCTGGCGGCTCTGCTCTTGCAAGGCGAGCCGGAGCTGAAACCCACCCCTGGTTCCGATGAGCTGATGTGGCGTTTGCGAAACATGTCGGAGCAATGGGGAGAGGTTTCTTTCCCCGAGCTCTCGGACCGTTACAACAACTGGACCGGTCATGGCTATGCCGACGGCTACAACATCGTTCATTCCGATGCCCCCGACGGGGTGCTTGTCAATGTCTGGTCAACGCCGGCCGAGGCAGTGGAAGGTGACGATGTGACCCTGTACGCCACGGTTCGCAACGAGGGGAACATCGACGTGGAATCAGGAGAGGTACGCTTCTTTGACGGTGGCGAGGCCGATGGCGAGCTGCTGGGCAAATCCTACTTCTATGACCTGGCCCCCGATGATGAGACCACCCTGACCAAGGAATGGGACGAGCCGGATCTGGGCAACCATACCGTCGAGGCCGTCATCAAGAACATCGATCCGGGGGAGCGCTCGACGCTCAACAACAACCTCACCTTCTATCTCGAGGTGACCGAACCGCCCCAGGGCCCGGACCTGCGGGTGGAAAAGCTAAGATTATCCGATTACACTCCCACCGAGGGCCAGACCGTCACCCTGACCGCTTTCATCACCAATGTGGGACAGGAGGCCTCGGAATCGGCGGTCGTGGAGCTCTACGAGGGCGACCCCGACGATGGCGGAACCCTTCTGGGCCAGGTGGACCTGGAGGGCATCAAACCCGGGAACGAGAGGACCGCCTCGGCCCAGTGGGACGCCGACAGCGAGGGCAGCTACCGACTCTACGGTCTGGTGACCGATGTGGAGCCCAGCGACGCCAACAGCAACAATGACCAGGGCTTCATCTCGGTGGATGTGGCAGCCAAACCCCAGGACCCGGACTTCACGCTCTCCCCTGTCGATATCACCTGGGACCCGAGCGATCCCGAGAGTGGGGAAGAAGTAACGATCGAGATCACGGTCCACAATATCGGCACCGAGGACGGCAGTGGCCGGGTGACCCTCGACCTGGATGGTTCCAGGGAGAAACGCTGGACCGATGTGGAGGTATCGGGCGAGGACCACACCACCCTCACCGTTGACTGGACCGCCCAATCGGGTAGCCATGAGCTGGAGGTCATCATCGATCAGGTCGATGACGAGGCCGACACCGAGAACAACGAAGCCATGGCCATCATGGAGGTGGAATCCGGGGGTACGGATTACATGGTCTACAGGTTGGATGTACCGGGCATTCTGGTGGAGGGCCAGACCGCCCTGCTCAACGTCATGATCAAGAATGTCGGTGACAGTGATGGCGAGTCGGTCACGGCCCATTACTACATCGACGGCACTCAGATCGGTTCCCGGGAGGAGAGCAACCTGGAGCAGGGACGCTATGCCAGCCTGGATCAGGAATGGACTCCGGTACTTGGCGAGCATATTTTCAGCGTGATACTGGAAAGTGCCGATGATGTGAACCCGACCAATGACGAGAAGAGCCTGGACATCAAGGTCCTGCCACCCCTGGTGATAGCTCTCGATCCCCCATATCGATCTGCCCGGGCAGGTGAGAGCGTCACCTTCGAGGTGGCGCTGGACAACCTGCGGTACGAATCGATATCTGGCACTATCACCGCTTCTTCGTTCTCGTTGGATAACATGACTTTCAGTACCAGCCAGAGCGACATGGTCAGTTTTGACATCGCCGCCCTTTCCAGTGAATACCTCGATATCGAGATCACCCCGTCCGCCGACCTCCCGGTAGGCAACTACTCCTTCGAGCTGGAGGCCCGGGTCACGGGATTGCTCACACCCCTCGAGATCACAGGAGCCGTCATCATACCTCTCCTGGTGGTACCAGGCGAACTGAAGCTGTCACAGGGCAGCTCGGCGGACCTGATCGTCCATGTCTTCAATCTCCTGGAAACGGATACCACCTTCACCCTCGCCGGTTCCAACCTGCCCGAAGGAGCCAGCCTGTCCATCAACGGTTTCAAGGATACGGACATTTTCAACCTGGATGCCAAGGACCACGGCCAGCGGATGGTCGAGCTGGAACTCGGCTCGAACACTCCCTCGGGCAGCTACGATATCATGTTCACCCTGACCCCGACCAACAGTGACGGATCATATGTCGCGGTCCTGGTCCTGACCGTCACCGAGGATGGCGATGACGATGATGAGGGCCTGCTGCCCTCGATATCCCTGCTGGGCAGCCTGATGGCGATGGCTCTGGGGGTCGTGGTGACGATAGCGGGTCGCAGGAGACGCCTGTGAGCTTGCCTGGAATGAAGTTGCCGGGGGAGTGAGGATAACCGGCTCGGGCGGTTCGGACCGTGTGGCCGCGCAGGCGGTCGACCTGAGTGTGAAGCTGTCTGGAGAGCTGGTACTCGAGAATCCCACCCTGTTGGCCTCGGGCATCCTCGACTCCACACCCGGGATACTGAATCGGATGGCCCGTTCGGGCGCCGGGGCGTTGATAACCAAATCCCTATCCCTGGAGCCCAGACCGGGCTTCAAGGGTCCCACCGCTGTTGAACCATGGCCCGGAGTCCTGTTGAACGCCATGGGACTGCCCAATCCAGGTATCGAGGCATTCCTGAACGAGGTGGACCTTCCGGGTTTCCCGATCCCGGTGATCCCAAATCTGGTGGGGGTCGGATCCGGGGAGTTCATCGAGCTCGTCGGTCGAGCCGGCAAGGCGGGCGCCGGGTTCGTGGAATTGAATCTTAGCTGTCCTCATCCCAGACCGGGTAGGGTCCAGATAATCTCCCAGGACGCCGGGGCTACCATGGACCTCATATCCGACATCACAGGTTCGATGGATATCGATGTGATGGCCAAGCTGACGCCGAACGTGACCGACATCGGCGAGGTGGCGGTGGCCTGCGCCGGGGCCGGAGCCGCGGCCATATCGACCATCAACACCCTGGAGGCCCTGGACATCGATCCCGACCTGGAGCGGCCGGTGCTGGGCAACTGCTACGGGGGATTGTCGGGTCGGGCCATCCGTCCCGTCGCCCTGCGCAAGGTGGCCCGCTGCCGGACCGCCCTGGATGAGGCCGGCTTCGAGTCTGTCCCGGTCATCGCCATCGGCGGGGCAGCGACAGGCCGCGACCTGGCCAGGTTCATCCTGGTGGGGGCCCAGGCGGTGCAGATAGGCACGGCGGCCCGGAACGATCACGGGGTCTTTGCCAGGGCTGCCGGGGAGCTGCGGACCTGGATGGTCGAGAAGGGCTACCGGCGGCTTGAGGATTTCAGGGGCAAGGCGCTGGAGTGGCTGGCTTGAACTAAGCTTGATGGTTGAGTACAAACACGCCGGTATTTTGTATTTGAACCACAGAGACACAGAGAATTTGACTATGTGTCTCTTGGGTATAATTAGACACGGATTAACAGGATTACACGGATTTTAAACAACAATAATCTGTGTCATCCGTGAAATCCGTGTCTTAATTCCACTGCCGCCGCCCTTATAAATTGGAGGATTGAATTGAACCACAGAGACACAGAGAGTTCACCGAGATTATGCTGCATGGAATCTCTGCGCTCCTTGGGGTTATTTCTTTTATTTCCACAAGGCGATTTTCTTAATTGGCGTTGAATATCTCTCGACGAGCTCGAGGGTCTTTGATAATTGCCGGGATCTGCTTGAGATAAAGCCGATAGAGGTCGCTGACCATCCCCTTCCGGTCGTCCTCGTCGCCCTTGATCAAAGCCCTCAGATATAGCTCCCGATCTTCTGAGGCAAAGACCATGCGCGGATAGCCCTGCTTGTGTAGAATGAAATTGAAGATCTCGCGCCCCGTGCGCCCGTTCCCGTCGATAAAGGGATGGATGGTCTCGAAGCGATGGTGGAAAAGAATCGCCTGAACAAAAGGATGAGTCAACGGCGGTCTGCCCGCCTCCCTCCAGCGGGCGAGGACAAAACGCCGGGCCTTGTACCACGCCAGTAGCTCGTCGAGTTCGGCCATGATCATCGGCGGGGGCGTGCCCCGGAATCGCTTGCCGATGGATAGGTCTATTCGCCTGATGACCCCGGCATTCTCGTGGTCGATGTTGTCCAACAGCAGGCCATGGAGTTTTTGGATCAGGGACAGGTCCAATGTTCCGGCGTACTTTTCCAGACATCGCCTGACCTTGGTGTAATTGGTTATCTCGAATACCTCCCGGGCCTCCTTTCCAGCCGGCAGGGTCCCCTCACAGAGCAGGTCATGGACCTCTGGTTTGGTCAGGGTGTTGCCCTCGATGCTGGTGGAACCGTGGATATAATCGATTTCGAACTCCTGTCGCAGGACCTCCAGCTCCCCTGGATTGAGATATTGGAGGATCGCCGCCCGGGCAAACTTCACTTCTTCCAGTTTCAGGATCTGTGAAGGCTCCAGGAGCCCGGTATCGAACTTCCCGGCCGATAGCTTTGCCTTGCGGTCGATGAGGGTCTGCTCGAACCATCCACGATGCCGGGCCGCAAGTTCAGCCATTTTTGGTGAGGTTGGTTCAACAGTTCCCAGGTATTTTCGCACGTTCCCAGTGCGACCATCCACGCCAAAACTAGCGGTAAGATAATATTCTGTCGCACCCCCAGGTCGGGGTCTGATCTCAAGTCGGGGTGTTGTCAAGGGGCCTCCGGTGTGCCATTTTTGATATTCTTGATTTGCCCCACAGGTTTAAAAAGTTACCGGTGGAAGTGGAGGAAGGGTAGAGGATGGTTGGAAACCAAGGAAACCTCCACCCCAATCCTTTAACGACGCAGCAACCATAACTCCAACGGATGACCGATAGGCCCGGCCCGCCCGCTCCCTCCGCCTTGCCCGCCTCCTTGACCTCTCCAACCCGCCCCCTGGACCGGCCGGTGGCGGCCGAGATAGTCGAGATAGTACCCGAGGGCAGCGCAGGCCACAGCCTCTGGCTGGCCCCCAGGACCGGCTGGAGGACCCCGCCCGACCCCGGCCAGTTCCTCATGCTCTGGCTGCCCCGGCCGCCTGCCGCCCCCGCCGCCGGGGCCCCTGCTGCTGCCGCCTCCGCCGCCTCCGCCGCCATTGCCGAGACCGCCGAGGGCAAGCCGGGCCCGGGGCCTGGCCGGGAGGTCTGCGACAACATCCCCATGTCCATCGCGGGCTGGGAGCCCGGGCGGCTGAAGGTGACCATCGCCGGGGTGGGGCCAACGACGAACGGTCTATTGCAATGCCGGGTCGGCGAGCTACTGGGGGTCACCGGGCCCCTGGGCCAGGGATTTCGATGGCAGGCTGGTGATAGCCTCCTCCTCGTTGCCGGTGGCGTGGGCGCTCCTCCTCTGGGCTATCTGGCCGAGCGGGCCCGGGCCGACGGCTGCCGGGTCCATACCCTGCTGGGCGCCCGGACCGAGGGCGCTATCTTTGCCCGCGCCGCCCTGGCCGAACACAGCGATATTTTGCTGGTGGCCACCGACGATGGCTCGGCAGGTCACCACGGCTTTGTCACCGAGCTGCTGGAGGGCGCCGCCGCTGCCCTTGCCGTCACCCCTGCCAACGGCGCCCCTGCCGCCCCTGCCACCGGGGCCGAAGAGGCCGCCCAAGCCCGCCCAGGCCCAACCCCCGGCCCAGGCCACCCCGCCGTCGCCGGCCCGGACCTGCTGGCCGCCTGTGGACCCGAGCCCATGCTGGCGAGGGTCCTGGACTGGGCCGAGGCCCGCCGCCCCGCCCCGCTGCCGACCCAGCTCTGCCTGGAACGGCATATGTCGTGTGGAATCGGTGTCTGCGGTGTCTGCACCATCGATGAACTGCTGGTCTGCCGTGACGGGCCGGTGCTGACAGGTGAGCAGCTCAGGGGCAGCCGGGAGTTCGGCTAGGTTATGGCCCGCCGGTTGCTTTGGCGGTAGGAGTCGCGTCGGCGGCTATGTCCTCGGGTGGCGGGCCTCGGTGTCTATGGTCCCGGTCGGCGTCTGGTTTGTCGGAGGGGAGGGAGGCGGCGTCGGGGCATCGTGCCTGTCTTCGTCCATGGTCTAGACCTTGAGGTCAGCCTCCTCGAACCGAACATAACCGGCGGCCAGGATGATGTAGAGAGCGGCGGCAGATATACAGATAAACACTTCAAACTGGAAGGAAGGTGGAAGTTCAAAGGTGATCCAATCAATCAGAATTATGTGGAACAACAAAGCCAGAACCAGGTAAACCGGCGTTACCAGATACCTGAACCAGGGTACGCCCACGCTAAAGCTGGGAGCGAGGATCCAGAACACGGCGGTTGGGGCCAATGCGAACCAGCAGTAGCCCAGGACATATATGATAGTAATGAGAGTGATATCGAACCAGAACTGTTCATGGTAGGGGTCTCTGAGCTCCCACAGCAGTTCATCCAGATGCCGGGCAAAGGCGACGAAAAAGACCATCAGGATGGTGGCGTAGAATAGCAAGTAGCCGGCGGTGCCGGCGAAAAGCTGGGCCAGATACTGGCGCCGGGCGGCTATCGGCAGGGTCCGGTCCAGGCCCCCCTGTTCCAGTAGCATGTTCCGTGCCGGGGCCACGAGGGCAAGGCAAGCCAGGCCCAGTGGGGAGGCGAAGATGGCCAGGATGGCCAGGTTCTGCAAGAAATAGGTACTCTCGGGACTATGTACATAGTTATAGCTCATGAGATAGAAGATAAGATAGACGAACCAGAAGAGGAGGATTATCCAGGTGACCGAGCCCCGCAAGGCCAGGGTCGTTCGCATCGCCAGGTACATCCGGTGACCCAGGCGTCGGGACGGGAGGGCCGGACCCAAGCGGTCCAGAAAAGTGAACGCATCGATTCGTAGGATATCCCGATGATCTCGGGACTCCAAGGGTGTCAGAAGGAGTGAGCGGCCAGTTAAACCGACCAGGGACTTGAGCTTGATCTCGGTCTCGTGAAGGCGATGATCGATGTACCTTAGATGATAGATGAACAGTGCCGGAACCCCCACCAGGAAGAGCAGGCTGGCCATCTGTATCAGGGGATGAAACTGGCCGGTAATGAGGACCGTCATGGCCGCAGGGTAGGCAAAGAGTACCACTCCGGCCGGGGATATCAGCGAATCGGCGATGGATTCCGAGATAGGTTGGATATCCAGAAAGTCCTCGATGTAAGCCTTGACTAGGATGAAGAGACCCAGAATGACGACAATGGCGCAGCAATACCTGACGAAAGCCGCCTTCCGTCGGGGTATTCTTTCGATGGTGTACCTGAAGAAGATGGCCATGGCCGCCAGGTTGACGACACCGATTGGCAGCACGATCAGCAATCGCAACAGTTGGAACCAGGTTGGGTCGTAGAATTCCAGCAAGAGCCCACAGATAAGAACAATGACCAGTGTGGATAGATAGAGGCCCACGATTATCTTTCGGACATAGTACCAGAAGATGGAATTGGAAGGTAGGGGAGCCGGTAAGAAGAAATCCCATCGTCCGGTATGACGCATCACCACAGCGGGGATCTGGTCATTCCAAAGGAAAAATGCCGCAATCAAAGTGGTCAGTAGGCTAAGGCCGATTATCGTAAAATAGGCCCTTTCGGTATAACCATACCAGTCGGATAGAACCTTTCCGGGTGAACGTGCATTGGGGTCGAACTCACCTTCAGAATCCGCAACATAGTCCGGTCGATCATGCTTCTCAATATAACAGCCAGCAAGACCCATAACTATGAGGAACACCACAATGGCCAGGACCGAGCCGGTGATGAACTTGTGATGGCGCACCATGTTCGCCCGGGCCTGCCAGTCGGTCAAGCGCTGGAGTCGCAGGCTGGCGTCGAAGCTCAGCTGCGGCCCCATGGTAGGGCGAAGGGCAGGCCTCCATATCCTGGTTTCATTCACCACCGGGAACTCAGGTACAGAAGGCCCGGTGTCGGCTGCTGCATCCGAATGCGGCTCTACCATGTTTTCCAGTTCCTGATTCGCCCGGTCATCATCATCATCATCATCATCATCTCACACCCCCACATCCGAGTTCTCGAACCGGTAGTAGCCGCCCAATACCAGCAAGCTCAGCATTGTCGCCGATAGGAAGATGGTCGGTCCCAGCCCACGCTCGGCGAGCCACCAGATATGCACGATGATCATGGCGATGACCGCCAGAGGGGCGATGACGGCCTTGAACTGGGGGGTCTCGGGGATGTAATCAGGGGAGATGAGCCAGAATGTGGCGGTGGGACTCATCCCCATCCAGAGTATGACAAGGAAGCTGAAGAGGAGGGGCCAAAAGAGCTCGGCCAGGTCGCCCCTTAGAAAGTCGGTACCCTCGTTAAAAGCCACAAGCCCCAGGCCGGCGATGGGGCCGCAGAATAAGGCATAGGGGCTCAGTCCCGCCGCGAGCTGGGCCGCGTATCGATGCCAGGAGGGGAGCGGCAGGGTCCGTTCCAATCCGCTCTGGGTGGGGGTCACCGACCTGGTGGGCGCGGCGATGAAGAGGAAGATCAGACCCAGGGAGGAGCAGAGAAATGTGAAGAAGCCAAATCCGGCCAATGCCGAAGCCCCTTGGAAATCCTCGGGAATGGTCAACCGGAATAAGGCGTAGAGGCAGACCACGAATACCCAGTAACCGGCTATCACCAGCATCACCGGGCCTCTCAGAGCCAGGGTCGCGCGTAATGACAGATAGGCCCGGATGCCATGGCCCCGGTTCGGCAGCGATGGCCAGGCACGATGGAGGAATTGGAACCTGGATCGGCTGCGGACCTCCCGGTGCTCGAAGGCCGGTCGCATGGGCATCCAGATCGGTCCGGCATAGGCCATGGAGGCCAGGGAACCCGGCTCCACTGTGATCTCATAGAGCCGATGCTCGCGAAGGCGCAGGTAGATGACCAGCAGGACCGGGATGGCCATCAGCAGAAGGCCCTCGGCGACCCGGGCCGACAGGGGGCCGTAATCGGAGAGGACATGGCTCATGGCCGCGGGATAGGCCAGCAGGATCTGGGAGAGGGGGTGGAGCAGGGAAGCGGAGAGCGAGTCCCGGAAGCTCTGATGACCTGTCCGGCTATCGATGAAGGCCCGGGCCAGGATGATGCCGGTCATGGCCCATACCAGTCCTTTCAATCCGAGCCTGAACGACTTCGCTTCCTTGTCGGCCATGTTAGCCAGGGTAAAGCGCATGAAGGTATCCATTGCGGCCAGGTTCACGGTAGTGCAGGTGAAGACAAAGACCAGCTTCAACAGCAGGCCGGGGGTATGTTCCAGAAGACCGTAGAGGCTCCCTAGGAGCGTGATGATTATGATCGGGAGCGCTATCGCAATCCTCAATATGTTGCGGGTCTGGTACCAGAACAGGGAATGGGAAGGCAGGGGCGCCGGGTAGAGGAAATCCAGCCTGCCGGTACGCCGTTGCAGGGTGGCATAGGCCACGGTACCGATACTGGTGGTGAAGCCCCACATGGTCAGCACCAGGATGGTCCCCAGTATCGACAGGAAGTAGGTAGCTTCGGGGTCACCGGTGATGAAATCGTTCAGCTCCACGGCTGCGAGATCGGACTCGTAGGTTGGCTCATGGGTCGGCTGGTACCCGTCACCATCATCGGGCTCGTGGAGGATGAAACCGAACAATGGGATGTAGATCACCAGGGCCAGGACCACGGATACGATTATCCGCTTCTTGTGGTGCTGGAAGGCGTTCTTGCGGGCTCGCCTGTCCATCTGCCATTGCAGGTCCATGGATGCCTCGAAATCCAGGGGCGCGCCCATGGTCGGCCGCCTGGTTATGATGATTGGTCGCCTGATGGTGGTGGTTAGCCGTTCGGTTCCGGGGATTTCGGGATATGGCCGGTCAGCTCCGGGGGAGTCGGGGGTGTTGGGGGCGGCGGCGTCAGAGGCATCCACTCCTTCCAAACCCGTATCGTTCATCCCTACTGACATATCCTTCATCCTATTACTTCTTTACCCTTTGCCTTTGTTGTTATTTCTGTCTCTGTTTGATTGACTTTAGACTCAGGAAGCTGTGGCAGTTGCTCTTGGCGGCATCGGACTCGAGCAGCCCGGTGTCGTCTGTTTCGGTGTAAAGTAGGACTTTTGAATCGGGGCCCGGCAACCGTCTGGCATTGGCAGCTTTGGTGTTAAAAGCAGACAAGTTCTGGTCTTTCAAGCCATCCTCCTCAAGGTTCCCAGTTCTCCCAACGTGAAGGAAGTTGCCGAGCCAATACCGCAATAATGGGTAGATTGACCAATATCAAACTGGGCCAGATAAATGGGCGGCTTACCCAGAAGTCGATAACCGCAATATCATTTTCGCTGGAACCTGGAAGAGAAATCAAGAACAAGAAAAAAACGATATTCCCGGTCAACAAGGCCAATGATCTTTTGGAATCACCAATGGAGGGAGACAGAGTGGAATGGAAATCTATCACCATCGCGGCGATAATGAGAAAGAGATGGAAGAACCAGACATAACCAAGAGTGACAGGTTCAGGATCGATGATTAATACGACCAGAGTTAAAAAGAGGGTTGTAATGAACCAGATGATAATGCTGATTTTGAAAACCTCTCCGAATACCCTGAAGAAAACCTGTCTCTGTTCCAACGGCAATTCCTTTAACTGTGAATAAAATTCCTCTTCCACTGAGGAGATCGTAGGAGTTATGAACATCAACATGCTTCCAACGACAATAAAGATCAAAAACCGGTCGTCGATCCCAAGGAGCAATTCCCAGAAGACCCAAATAATGAAAGCGATGAATAAAAGTGTTCCGAGCGAGGAAGGCAAGTTCTTGCGATGGAGCATCCTTAACATGCTATTAACTGCCTCTATTCCTTCACCGTCATTGAATCGAATACCGGTTGGGGACGTATCAACTTTCGTTTTCTCAAACGTACTCAAGCGATTCATCTGAATATCGACGGCGGATGAATAGAATGAGTCTTTGCGAAAATGCCAGTCAGCTTGCAGGACCCATTGCCAGATGATCGTTGGTGATATGATGAGAACCAACAATAAGAGGAAGGTCATCCATACCGGGCCCCCCATGATGAAAAGGTACCCAAGGACATAGAACCCTAACCTGACAAGGAGGCTCGATAAACCTCTTTTATTATCGAGTTGACCGTAATCAGCAAGGGGTGCCAGGGGGTGTCGAATGTGATTATACATGGCATCCCTTCCTTTCGAAAACATCAGCACTCCGGATATCGTCAAGAAGGTGCGAATTGCCAGTAGACCGGGAGCCTCAAAATTGTAATAGAAAATGAGATAGGAGAAACAAGCGGTCAGTAGAGCAGCATCGATGATGATGAGAAAGCTCAAGATCAGACGGATTCGTATAAGGTAGTGTGACCCCATGGGATCGACCTGACTATAGGTCAATATCAACCCCTTCGGCCGGATTATGGAATCAATCGATGACCCCACGAAAGCACTAAGGCAGGCCATTATGAAAAAATAGACCATGAAGGTATCCCAACCCAGTAGGGAAGAGATATCATGGATCTGTGTTTCTGTCCCAACGGATGGATCGCGCAGAATGATAAATATAATCCCATAGAGGGCCATTGCATGGAAGAGGATAATCAAGATCAGGTTGAGGCCCACCCCTGAATCATAGTTTTTATTGATGCTCCTGTGACGATCATAAAGGAAATGAATAGACTCTCGAAAGCTCATCCCTCTCCCCATGGTCGGCCTCCTCGCAGCCGCGCCGCCCGCGCCTGCCGCCCAAGTCGTGGGCACCCCGTCGAGGGCCTGCCCGGCGTCGGCGGGTCTGTCGTTACTTGTAGTCATAGGCCCGCCGTCAGCTTTGGAGACACCGGGCCCGCTGGCTGCTTTGGTCGTGGGCGGCCTGGCGGTGGCCTTGGCGGCAGTGGCGGCTGCGGGCAAGGGCAGCCCGGCGGCGGCTGCGGCGGGCGTGGGGGCGGTCACGGCGGTAAGTGAGGGGGGCTCTGTACTTTCTGAGGGCTTGGATGAGAAGTCGTGGCTCATATATTGGTGCTTGGTGAGTCCCACAGGTTGGGGATTCGCTTGTGAAGCTGCTGCAGATAGAACATTAGGCCGTAGAGGAGGGCCATCCAGATGAACAGTCCGGTCATAGAACCGGTGAGATTGAATCTTAAGCTTAAATCCATCAGTATGAATAAGAGGATGCAGGGGGGAACCATGGTGGCAAACATGGCCACCAAGAATCTCCCTCCGTTGAAGTCCTCAGAAGGCTTCACCTCTAGTGCATACCACAAGCCCCAATAATGGAAGGCGAGGGAAGTGTAGGCCAATAAAACCAAAGAGGTGAATAGCAGCCCTAGATAGGCAAAGACACCCCAATAATAGACTATGGGAACGACTCCGATTAGAGCCACTGTGCCCCATCTTTTTAGATTGGTAATCAGTTGAATAGCAATGGATGTTTTAATTAGCTCATCAAGGTGGAAGGGCAAGGTTTTAATTATCCACCGTTGCCTGCCCATTACAGGCAAGCATAAGTATTTGATCCTAGCCGGTAAAATCAGCCAATACATGAGTATAATTAGCGGAATGAGGCGCAGAAAATCCTCTGAGGTCAGTAGAAAAAGGGCAACACATCCCGTCAATGCCATGGTGAGAATGCTCACAACTAAGAACATCTTGTAAAACATGGTGGCGCCCATTCGGCGGGCCAGCAGGAAACCCATAAAGTGCCAAACAGCCATCCCTTCTCCAAAAAACGTGGCCAAATCGGGCTTCGCCTCTCTTTCTATAAAACCTTCCTTAGTGGTTGTTGTAGCTTCGGTATCGATGGAACTTGGAGTTGTCTCTATAGTCTCAAGGGGAGACGTGGTGATTTCCGGTCCGGGCTCGGTGTTAGTGTCGGGTCCTTTTATATCGCTAGCTTTAGCATAACCAAGCCGTTCCGCCTTCTTGAAGACCGTCTCTGTTTCATCGCTGAGTTCGATATTCTCGCTGTGGAGGGTGTAGCCAGCGGTTAGAATCCGCAACCAGCAAAGGGTTGGGAAAAGCGCCAAAATTAGAAATCGGGTCAGTTGGATGGCTGGTCCCGGAGATTCAAGGGTGAAACTGAGCGCCAGTAGAGGATAGGCGGTGAAGGGCAGAAAGAAGGGGAGACGCACGATCTGGGGTATCATTTGAATATCGTCTGAGGGATTAACGATGAACATCGCCAGCATGGGACCGAAGGCCAGGTAGAATATGACGCCCAGTAGGAGATACATCCAGCGCAGGGGATTAAGCCTGGGTTTGACCTCGAAGAGCAACAGGTAGATAACGCCGACAGGGAACGCCAAGGAGAGAGCCGTCACCAGCCAGATTTTGACGAGTATCCAGGGCCTGATGATGAAATCAGGAGTCAACCAGAACCAACAGAGGATTACCGTAATCGTAGTCATGATTAGGAGTCCAATCCAAAAGGTCAGGAGGCGGATGTTCAACAGATTGGTGCCTCTTACAGGTGCGGTAAATAGAAAGTCTCTGTCGGACCTGGAATAAACTTGAATTGTGGCCATGAAACTCACGAAGATTACTGCCGTGAGTGTGCCAAAAATAAAACCCGCAGTCTCCAGAGCCTCAGTCTTCACTTCGTCTATGGGTTTGGCTGGGTCATGCTGAGGCAGAGCCCGATCAATCAGAATGACCATTGTTATGAGAACCACTAAGCTGATGAGAATACCAACCCCATAACTAGTGCGATGGGTGTGTACCTTGTGCCAGAATAGAACACGGCTTAGCTCACCGAACCCCAACGCCGCCCCCATCGTCGGCCTCACAGCACAGGGGGCCGCCTCCGCCCCGGCTGCCTGCCCAGCCTCGGCACCGCCGCCCCCCCCCCGCCCCGCCCGCGCGGGCCGCCCCGCGGCGGCGACGGGGGGCGGGGGGGCGGGGGCGCCGCCCGCCGGGGCTGCCGCCCCCGCCGGGCCCCCGCCGCCCCCCCCGGCCCCTCCGGTCGCGGCGGGCCCGGGGGGGGCTCGGGGGGGGGGGGGGGGCGGTCACGACTCTGCCTCCGTAGGCGCTCCCGGCTGCCTGTGAGTCCCGGGCACCTTGCGGGCCTGCCTGGTTGCGCATTCCGGGTCTGCGCTCCCCCAGGGCCTGCAATATCCGTGCGCCGCTTCCTTGGCGGTCCCCGGCGCCACCATCCTCAATCCCAGGCCGGCGGTGGTGGTGCGTTCTCGGTGATGGACAGGAAGGCGTCCTCCAGGGTGGCGTCGCCGGTCTCCCGGGTCTGGGCCTTGAGGTCCTCCAGGGTGCCCTCGGCCAGCTTGCGGCCCTTGTTCATGATCACCACCCGGTCGGCCAGCTTTTCGACAAGGTCGAGCATGTGGCTGCTGAGGAGGACTGCCAGGCCCTCCTCCCGGGCGCCGGTGACCAGTCGGTCCTTGAGGGCCCGGGCGCCCCTGGGGTCGATGCCGATGAGCGGCTCGTCCAGCATGTAGAGCTTCGGCACGTGGATGAAGCCGCACACGATGGTCAGCTTCTGCTTCTGCCCCTTGGACAGGGTCGTCACCAGTTCGTCGCGCTTCTCATCCAGGTCGAAGGCCGCTATCAGCTCCTCGGCATAGGGCTCCCAGTCCTGCATGGAATAGGCCCGGGCGATGAAGGTGACATGCTCCCACACAGTAAGATACTCGTAAGGGTAGGGCACCTCGGGCACATAGGCGAAGAGCCGTTTGCAATCCACCGGCTCGCTGGCCAGGGAAAAGCCCCCGACCCGAACATTGCCGGCATCCATCTTCAGGATGTCGCAGACCGAACGTATCAGCGTGGTCTTGCCGGCCCCGTTGGGTCCGATCAGTCCCACGATCTCCCCCGGATTCACCGTGATGTCGAAGT